>LELG01000199.1 GCA_001045575.1 Candidatus Burkholderia pumila | reverse complement strand
TATCGCGGTGACTAAGCCGGCCCTGCTGCAATAGTAAGAACTTCGGTAAGACTTGAGCCGTATGCGGGGAAACTCGCACGTACGGTTCTTAAGGGGGGGGCCCTCTTCCGAAAAGAAGGGGCTACCCTACACCCGAAACCCGCGCCAGTCGGAGTTCGTTCGAATATGCGTATCATCCTTGCTCAACCCCGCGGCTTTTGTGCGGGCGTGGTCCGTGCGATCGAAATCGTCGATCGGGCCCTCGAACGGCATGGTGCACCCGTTTATGTGCGCCACGAAATCGTGCACAACAAGCATGTCGTCGACAACCTGCGCGACAAGGGCGCACGTTTCGTTGAAGAGCTCGATGAAGTGCCGCACGGCGCGATCGCCATTTTCAGCGCGCACGGTGTCGCGAAGACAGTCGAGCAGGATGCGGACGCGCGCGGTCTGGACGTGCTCGACGCCACATGCCCACTCGTCACGAAGGTGCATGTGCAGGGGCGGCAGTATGTATCGCAGGGGCGCACGCTCATTCTAATCGGCCATGCGGGCCATCCGGAAGTGGAAGGCACGATCGGACAGATTCCGGGCCGTGTCGTGCTCGTGCAGAGCGAAGCGGAAGTGGCGACGCTGGCGCTGGCAGCGGACGAACCCGTCGCCTACGTCACGCAGACGACGCTGTCGGTAGATGATACGCGCGGCATCATCGATGCGTTGCAGCGGCGTTTCACGGATATCGTCGGCCCGGACACGCGCGACATTTGCTATGCCACGCAGAATCGCCAGGCGGCGGTGCGCGAGCTGAGCACGCAAACCGATGTGTTGCTGGTGGTCGGTGCGACCAACAGTTCGAATTCGAATCGTCTGCGCGAGATCGGCGCCGAAAGCGGCGTGCCGAGCTATCTCGTGGCAGACGGAACGGAAGTCAAAGCCGAATGGTTCGCGGATGCGCAGACCGTCGGCATCACGGCGGGTGCTTCGGCACCCGAAGAAATGGTCAAACATGTGATCGATGCCTTGTGCGCATTCGGCCACGTCGAAGTCACGACGATGGCGCGCCGCGAGGAGAAGGTCGAATTCAAACTCCCCGCGAAACTCATTGCGCCGATGGCCGCCGTTGCCGCTTTCGATGCATCGCCGGCTGTCGCAACCGTTCGCGAAGAAGAAAAGGAGCGAAAGCAATTGTCTATTCCGATGCTTCAAAAGGCCCGCGTAGGCGCCTACATCTTTAAGCAGTACATCACGGGTACCAAGCGTTACCCGCTCGCGCTGATGCTCGAACCGCTGTTCCGCTGCAATCTGGCGTGTAACGGCTGCGGCAAGATCGACTATCCGGATCCCATTCTGAACCAGCGTCTGTCGCTCGAAGAATGCCTCGGCGCGGTGGACGAATGCGGCGCGCCGGTCGTGTCGATCGCAGGCGGCGAGCCCTTGCTGCACAAAGAAATGCCGCAGATCGTCAAGGGCATCATGGCGCGCAAGAAGTTTGTGTATCTCTGCACGAACGCGCTGCTCATGGAAAAGAAGATGGACGATTACGAGCCGAACCCGTATTTCATCTGGTCCGTTCACCTCGATGGCGACCGCGAAGCGCACGATCATTCGGTCTCGCAACCGGGCACGTATGACAAGGCCATCGCGGCCATCAAGGAAGCGAAACGCAGCGGTTTCCGCGTAAACATCAACTGCACGCTGTTCAACGACGCCGAACCGGAACGCGTGGCGAAGTTCTTCGACACGCTCGGCTCCATTGGCGTGGATGGCATCATGGTGTCGCCGGGTTACGCCTACGAGCGTGCACCGGATCAGCAGCACTTCCTGAACCGCGACAAGACGAAAAACCTGTTCCGCGAAATCTTCAAGCGCGGCAACAGCGGCAAGAACTGGTCGTTCAGCCAGTCCACGCTGTTCCTCGATTTCCTCGCGGGCAATCAGACGTATCAGTGCACGCCGTGGGGCAACCCGGCGCGCACGGTGTTCGGCTGGCAGAAGCCGTGCTATCTGGTCGGAGAAGATTACGTAAAGACCTTCAAGGAATTGATGGAAACCACCGATTGGGACAAGTACGGCACGGGCAAATACGAAAAGTGCGCAGACTGCATGGTCCACTGCGGCTTCGAAGCGACGGCGGTGATGGATACGGTGGCACATCCGCTGAAAACGGCTCGTATCGCGTTGTCGGGTCCGCGTACCACGGGCGCGTTCGCCAAGGAACTGCCGATCGATAAGCAGCGTCCGGCCGAGTATGTGTTCTCCAAGCATGTGGAGATCAAGCTGGAGGAGATCGGGCGGGCGCAGAAGGGTAAGGGCAGCAAGACGGCGGCTGTGGCTGTTTCCACGTAGTCGTACTTTCGTATCTGGCCGTCCTTGGTTACCAAAGGCGCGAAAAGCGAACGCGCCGTGGCGACGATCATTCGATCCGCCTGATTTTTATGAAAGTCGCCCGGCAGATCCGCAGCGGCTATTGCAACGTGATAACGGGAAATTACGAGGAGAGTACAATCAGGCTAACAATTAATTGCATCGTCATTTTTAAATTAAATGTGACTTTTTCTACTGCGCCTCCTCTCAAGAGAAATTTGCGTAGCCAGTTGATGGAAGTGCGCTGGGACGCAGCATCGTCAATGGGGAATTGCAGCCGGGCGACGTGCTGCCGAGCGAAGGCGAATTGCTGGAGCGCTTCGACGTAAGCCGCACGGTTCTGCGCGAGGCTTTGCAGGTGTTGTCCGCGAAGGGAATGGTGGATTCGAAACAGCGGCGCGGCACGACAGTGCGTCCGCGCGCGGAATGGAATCAGCTCGACGGCGCGTTGCTCGACTGGAGCTTGTCGAGCGCATTCGAAGCCAGCACAACGATATCGAAAGCCTCGCCTTCCTCGACGCGCTTCGCCGCCGCCACACCGCCCACGGATTCGATCTGCACCTGCACATCGGTCCGCGATGCACAGGCTTCCGAAAGATCGGCGAGTACCTGGCGCGTCGCCATCGAAGATATGCCGGTGATACGCATGGCCGTCATCAGTCGTATAGCGCAGACCCGCTTTTTTTCAACGGTTCGCGCATCTTATACATGTCCAGGCTGAGCACGCCGCTTGCCAGCTTCGCGCGCTTTTCTTCTTCGAGCGCTTCACGTGCGGCGGCTTTTCCAGCACCTTTGCCGCCATTGCACGCGGCACCACGACGACGCCGTCATCGTCCGCGACGACTACATCGCCGGGATTGGTGATTGCGCCCGCGCACCACGGGAATGTTCACCGAACCGAGCGTCGCCTTCACGGTGCCCTTCGACGAGATGGCCTTGCTCCAGACCGGAAAGCCCATTTCCGTGAGCACGCGCACATTGCGTACGCCGCCGTCGATGATCAGCGCACGCGCGCCTTGAAGCTCGTGGCGAGCAGGTCGCCGAAGAAGCCATCGGTGTTATCCGCCGTGCAGGCCACGACGACGATATCGCCTGGCCAAATCTGTTCGGCGGGACATGCATCATCCAGTTGTCGCCGGGTTGCAGCAGCACGGTAACCGCGGTGCCGCTCGCCTGCGCACCGACGTAAATGGGCCGCATGTACGGCTTGGCTTCATCAGGCCGACGCGGCCCATCGCTTCGTGCACGGTTGCCGAGCCGAGCGCGCCGAGCTTCGTGGCTACGTCGCCATCCGCGCGTTCGATGTCGCGATTATACCACTCCGAGTTCGTACATGATCAACGTCCCTTTGCTTTCAGTGCCGCATCCAGACGCGGATAAATGCACCGCACATTGCCTTCATAAATCTTGTAGCGTGCTTCCGGTTCGATGCTCGCGGCTTCGACATAGCACTTCGTATCGCCAAAGTAATGGCCCGTTTCAGGATCGATGCCGCGCCCGCGCCGATCATCTCGCTGGCGAACAGAATGTTGGACGGGAATCATGCGCGTCAGCAGATCGATGTCGGGCTGATGATAAACGCAGGTATCGAAGAAGACGTTGTTGAGCAAATGATCCTTCAGCAAGGGCTTTTCAGCTCCTGCGCTAGGCTGCGGAAACGTCCCCAGTGATACGGCACCGCGCCGCCGTGCGGAATCACGAATTTGAGCGTCGGGAAATCGCGGAATAGGTCGGACGTGAGGCATTGCATGAAGGCGGTCGTATCCGCGTTCACACACAGATAGTGCGCGCCGGTCGTGTGGAAGCAGGCGTTGCAGCTCGTGCTCACGTGGATCATCGCCGGGATGTCGTACTCGACCGTCTTCTCGTAGATCGAATACCAGTGGCGATCCGACAGCGGCGGGCTGGTCCAGTGTCCGCCCGACGGGTCCGGATTCAGGTTAATCTCCACGTTGCTGTATTGCTCCCCGCACTTCACCAGTTCGGGGATGCAGGTCGCCGGATCCACGCCAGGGCTTTGCGGAAGCATCGCGGCGGGGATGAAGTTGTCCGGGAACAGTTGGCTCACGCGGAAGCAGAGTTCATTGCAGATCGTGGCCCACGTGCTCGACACTTCGAAATCGCCGATATAGTACGCAATGAAACTCGCGCGCGAGTTGCCGGTCGAGGCCGCGTTCCTTCATGAGCTTCAGTTGATCCGTTTCGATCGAATCGCGGAGTTCATCGTCGAAAATGTTGAGTTCGCTGACGCTGGGCTTTTCCGAAGGATTTTTAACGCCTGCAATCTGTTTATTGCGCCATCCTTCCAGCGCTTTCGGCGCAGTCGTGTAGTGGCCGTGGATGTCGATGATCATTTGCTTCCTCTGCTCCTTTTATGTTCTATTCTATTGGCGCTTTCAGTGCGCTACCGTGGTCTGCGCATGTGCTTCGTCGATATGCGTACGTTACGCAACGAGAATCGCGATGGCGGCGAGCGTAGCGGGCACAGCGAACATGGCGAGGATCGCGCCGAACTGCCAGCCGAGGCCCAATAACGCACCACCGAACATGCTGCCGAAGCGTCCCATGCCGAGCATCCAGCTCACGCCCCGTGGCACGCGCAACCGTTGGATAGAGGCTCGGCGCGAATGCGTTGAGTCCGGTTTGCGCGCCGCTCATGCAGAAGCCCGCGAGGAACACCAGCACCGCAAGTGACGAAGACAACGCACCGATCCATGCCAGCCCCAGCACGCATACTGTGCCGCCAAGATAAGCAAGACTGATGACCGGCGCAAGGCGCGTACGGTCCATGATCCAGCCAACCAAAATCGCGCCGAGGGCCCCGCCAATCTGGAACATCGCCGTGACATTCGCCGCTGCGCTTACGCTCAGGCTCGCGTCCTTCATCAACGTCGGCAGCCAGTCCGTCAGCAGATAAATAGCAGGCCCATGAAATACGTGACCCGCAGCGCCGCGGTCAGATCCGTCGTCGCGCCACGCACCGCCAGCAAGCGCGCAGATTCGGGCAGCAGCCAGATTTGCAGCGGAAATCAGCACGAGCGACAGCGCGCCGCCGAAGATCAGCACCGAGCGCCAGCCATGCGTGGGAATCAGCCAACCCGCGGACGAAGCCGATCAACGCCGAACCGAGGTTGAAGCCCGTGAACATGATTGTGATGGGCAACGCGCTGCGTTGCGGCGCGTATTCGGAGAACAGCGTCGTCGTGTTCGGCATCGCCGCGCCCAGACCGATGCCGGTCAGCACGCGCAGAATTGCCATGCTTGCTGGCGAGTTCGTAAATGCGGTTGCGATCGTAAAGATACCGAACAGAAACACCGACGTAATCAACAGCCCGATGCGATCCGAAGCTGGTCCCACCGCCAGCGCGCCGATCACGAGCCCGATGGGTGCCTCGCTCATTAGCAGCCCGAACGCGGGCCGTGAAATATGCCAGTCCGCGATGATCGATGGCGCGACGAAACCCATGATCGCCACGTCCATGCCGTCCGCCATCACAACGAGAAAGCACAGCACCACCAGCAACCACTGGTAAGCGGAAATGGGCCGCTCGTCGATAAAGCGCTTGATATCGGTCGTTCTACCCTTATTCATGTCTGTCTCCGTACCGCTTTTATGTTCTTCAGTTTTTGGCTTGTTCAGCCTTGTCCCAGTCGAGCTTGCCTGCCGTCTTGCCTGCTCGAATATAGCGTGCCGGGCGCGTTACGCGTCTTCTGGAACGCTTCGAGTGTCTCGCCGCGCATCGCCGCATATATGCAGGTTCGATACGCCCGTCACAGCGCCCAGCTTTTCCAGCATGAAAAAGACCACTCCGTAATGCAGCATGCTGCGCCAGCCGCGGCGGCAAATGAGATCGCGCTCCTGTTCGCTCAGGCCGAATGCTTCGAAGTTCGCTTCTTCGTCGGCCTTGAATGCCTCGCGGTGCGCAGGCTCCACCATGCGATGCAGAAAGTCGTTGATGCGGTACGCGCGCACCGCCGTTTCGATCGAAAACGGATACGTGCCTTGCAGCTTATCCACGTCCGTCAGTTCGACCGCCATCTACAGCAGGTAGTCCATTGAACCAATTAAATTACACTGATCTAAAAATGCATGGACAAAATGAATCTGAGTGAAGTCGAGCGCGAAGAACTGCTGTCGATGCAGCGCCGCCGAACGATGGCCGTTGGCCAAGTGAGGCAAGCGCGGTTGATCCTGCTGCTCGACGAAAGGGCCTCGCGCGGGGCGATCATGAACGAATTGCGATGCGATT
>LELG01000198.1 GCA_001045575.1 Candidatus Burkholderia pumila | reverse complement strand
GCCCAACCGCCTTCACCACACACCCGCCAGATCTACCACCCCGGGCCCGGGCTCGCTCGTCCGCCCGGGTAGGCCCTGGTTTCTGTTCGTCAGGTCGTGGCTTTGGTACACGCTTCCTTCAGACCCCCGCCTCACGACGACGCCCTTGCGTGTCGCTAATCCTTCACCACCATCAGGTTGGACAGGAAACTCGTATCCCCAAGCTGTTGCGCATGCGCGGCGTACCATAAAAAAGCCCGCGTTAGCGGGTTCTGATTATGTAGCTTGAAACTTCAGCTTCCCCGTGATTGCGTCGAAAACAACCTGCCGATTACCTCACGGATTTCCCGCTCTTGATCCTCAGTGAGCATTGCCGTCTTGATCTTCACCGTGAAGTTACCAAGATCCTTAGTAATGTTTCCTGCATGCTCATGGCCCGCGAAAAATTTCTCGATGCTTCGCCCGCCGCCGACATCACCGCTCGATCCTCGCTTGGCAGCTAATGTGCCAATAGAAGCGGCGTACTTACCTTGCGGTAAGTCCCCGTTGACGACGTCTGGCCACAGATCCGACGCGGCTCGCAATCCGTCCTCTCCATACTTTTTCAACGCTGTGACGATGTCCTGCGCCGCATGCCCGCCCAACAGCCCGGGCTGCAGATCGAGCGTTTTGCGAACAAATTCGGGCAAGCTTTCGAATGCGAAGTATCGATAAAGCCCGGCGCGCGACATGCCAAGCGCTTCAGCCATGCACTTACGATCCGGAAACTCCTGCTCCGAACGGCGTATCGACACTGAAATTTCGTAGTCGGTCAGATCGTCACGCCTCAAGTTTTCGACGAGCGCGAGTACGGCCATGTCATGGTCCGTGCATTCGATAACGACCGCCTGCATTGAATCTAGCCCGAGCATCTTGTGAGCACGCCAACGCCGCTCACCAGCGATGATCTGATAAGTCGCATCCGCACGTCGAACAACAATCGGCTGCATTAACCCGACTTCGCGGATCGACTCCGCCAGCTCGGTCAACTTGGCCTCGTTGAATACGCGCCGCGGCTGCCATGGATTCGGCGAAATCTCGCCAACCGGCAACTGCGATGACGTGCCGCTCGACTCCAATTCCTGCACGCGCAATTGCGCCGCAGCAAGCGCTCCCGCCATGCCCGGCGCGGTTTCAGTTCTGCTGGCCCGGCGCATTGCATCCGGCTTTCTCGCATCCGTTGCCTTGATGCCTGCTGTCTTCGCCAGTAACTGTTCCCGAATGTTGCTCATCGCGCGGGTCTCCATTGCTTAACGAACTGGTCGTCCACCCAACGACAGTAGTCGACCAAAGGTTGTCGCACGCGCGCCAGAGACTTCGCCTGACTATGCGAGCTTGCGATGTCGAATACCGTCGTGAACGCGAGCGCTCCCGAACTCATGACCGAGCTTGCGGGCACCTCGAACGGATCCAGCCATTGCCGATAAGCGCCCTGTGCCCAAGTGCGCACTACAGGTGTCGATGCGGTCGGACCATAGTTCACGCGCGTCAGCAGCACGGAGACGAAGTCGTACTTCTTGTCCGCTTCGTAACGAATGAACGACTTGGCAACGTCCGAGAATAGGCGCCAGAAAGAGAGCGAGCTGAAGAAATCGAGATTTTCAGGAACCATCGGCATAACTATGGCGCCGGCGGCCATGAGTGCGTTCAGGTTCAAATACGACAGCGAAGGCGACGTATCCAGCAGGATGTAGTCATAATGCTTGCGCAAGGGAGCGAGCCCGTCACAAAGCACGGTCCAGAATTTAAAACCCGGCAGCTTCATTTGCATGGCGGGAAGGTGATATTCCGCACCGACCAATTCCGTGTGGGCCGGAATTACGTCGAGACCGTCCCAATACGTCGATTGCACCTTACTTAGCAGGCCACCTTCGACCTTCTGGTCATAGATGAACGGAAGGACGGTGTCTTCCGGAAAAATCTCTTTCTCCGCATACAAGCCACAGAGCTCGGAGAGCGACGCCTGGGGATCCAAGTCGACAACAAGCACTTTTCGCCCACGCAGGCTCAAACCTTGTGCGAGACACATCGTCGTCGTGGTCTTTGCCGAACCGCCTTTCAATTGCGACGTGATAATGACCGTGCCTTCGAATAAGTCGCTGGGTCCTTCCACCAGCGGCGTTTGATAAATCTCGGAAACACGCTGTACCCATGTACGCGTCTCAGCAAGAGTAAACATGCGGCTGCGGCTGCGGCCCGTTCCGGTAGATTGCCCCTCCGGAAGCACGCCGTCGCTTTTCGCGACAAGGTAATGTACCTGTTGACGCGTGAGGCCACAGAGTTCGGCGATCTCGCCCGTAGTAAACATGGGCGCGCTTTTGCGCGGACGCGGCGCGAGAATCTGATCCCGCAGTTCGGTTGCGTAATCGGTGACGACATCAGCGAAATCGCTGATTTGCGCCAATGTCACCGTTCGGTCGATTGGCATCGGTTGACTCACATTCGCCATTTCGAAGTTTTCCATAAAAATTTAGACTAAACATAGAATACCGGAAAATAGGAATGGCAGGTTTCATGATGTGTAGTCAACAGCGAACATCGATGCTAACCCATTGAAATTGCGCTGATTTCATCAGACGAAAAATCATTGAGGTTTGACCAGGCCCTTCGGCGTATCGAATAATCTTCGCCAAAATTTCTCACCTTGGCCGGACTGAATCACAGGTCACACGTGTTGTTTTCTCAAGCAGATACCGAATAAACCTCAGTGAACTGAAATCGGACTTACGCACCGTTACCTTTCGTTTTTCTTTCTATCAGGGACTTTACAGTCACAAAGATGAAAATTACGTCACCGAAGCTGCGTCTGCACCAGTCATAGACAGCGCACGACAACATCTCTCACCTTTGACTATTCTTGATAGCGGTTGCCTGGGCCATCGACAGCTGGAATTTACGAACCAAGAGGCTTTTCGAGTTACAGCCGTACGCCGGCCGCCTTTCCTAGAAAACGCGACCCAAGTTGACACCAACGTCAATCGTCAAGGGAACCCAACATTCTAAGAAAACGGACATCGAAATCGCACATGTGTAGCTTATGTGTGTATGTACAAGAAAGAAACTAACTAACCTACAAACAACATGATGAAGACGGTATATAAAACAGTTACTTAGCTCCGAAAGGTGAGAGCCAATAGCCTTAAAGTGAGATTGAGTGTCCGGTGAAGGTGAGATTCGCTGTCGCCAAAGGCGAGAGTTTCGGGGCAAAAAGTGAGGACCGTTGACCAGGACGCCAGAAAGGTGAGAGTCACTGTCGTCGATGCCTGCCAATGCACGCACCACGGGCAACCGGCACTCGTCACCCGCCGGAAGGTGAGAACGGCTGTCCCGATGGTGAGAATGATTGTCCGCTACGGCGTCGAACCTCGACTTAAGTGAGACGGAATCTTCGCTATCTCACCTTCCTGTGCTACAGTTCGCCGAATCATCGTCCAATATCGAAGAACAACATGGCTAACAGCGTCGAGAGACGGGTCACGCCGCTTCAGTACGCGCTCGACTTATTCGTCGAGAACGCGCCGGTGAAGACGCCCATCGATGCTGTCGTGACGTCCAAGGATATCGGCTATCAGAAGAACAGCATATTCGCGCGCATCATCGGGCTCGGGTTATCGGCGCGGCGCTTCGTCGATGCGGCGTACTTCATCGTCGCGCAGGAGCCGGAGACATCGGACACCTACGAAGTCTCGCTGAATTTTTTCAAGTGGCTCATGCGTTACGAAAGCCACAACAAGAAGCATTTTTCGAGCGTCGTGTGCAGCGTAAAGTCCGCCATGCTCGAAGTGACCAGCGGCCCCGTCGTATCCGTCGATTCAAAAGGGCGTTTGCTGGAAGATCAGCCCGACGCGACTGAAGCCGACGAAGATGCTGATGCTGACCAGGACGACGAAAGCTTCGTCTCTGTCAGCGATGACGAAGGCGACTGGCTCGAACTCATCGGCCGCGTGAGTGTGCGCAACGGGCGCATCCGCTTTCGCGTGCCGCTCGAATTGCAGCGGCTCATCAAGGATCCGGAAAACTCGTATTGGACGAGCCTGCTCCTCACATCAAAATTCAAGCTCATCTATGCGCGAGCCATCTACGATCACGTCTTGCCCGAAGTGTCGCACGAGCGCACTGACTGGATTTCACTCGATTTGATCCGCAACCTGCCTGGCAAATCCTGGGCAAACTTTGCCGAGTTCAAATACTTCAAACGTGACTATCTCGAACCGGCGATCAAACATATCAACGAGCTGTCCGATATCGAAATTGCCTATGAAACGCGTGCGGGCACGCCGGGCTCGCGCAAGAAGGATCAGATTCGCTTCAAGCTCAAACGAAAGGAAGAGGCGGCAGCGGCGGATGCGGACATGCTGTCGTCGGCATCGCTCTATTTGACGCTTTATAAGGAGTTTGGCCTGTCCGACAAGCAGTTCGCTCAGATCCGCGAGAACCGCGGCACATGGACGGATGCGCGCATCGAGCAGGCGATCGATTACGTGCGCTGGCGCATTACGAAGGGCGACGACATTCGCCGTGCATCGGGCTATCTGATGAAGGCGCTGACCGAGAACTATCGCGTGTCCGATGCCGACAAGCAGGTCTCGCTCTTGCAAACGAAGCGCGTCGAGAAAGCCGCCGCCAAAGACGAAGAACAAAACGCTCGAAAGGATGCCGTCGCGGCCAGCGTGGCGGCGGCCGAAGCGGCGGCAGAGCAGCGCCGGCAGGACGAGATGCGAGCCGCACGCGACTTCTTCAACGCGGCCGAAAAGAAAACGCAGGAAGAACTGGTGTGCCGCTTCGTAGCATCGAGCACGATAGGGCAGCGCGCAATCGACCGTCAGGGCCTGAAGGCCGCTGTGGTGAACGAGACCAATATCATGACGTGGCCGAGTATCGCGGGGACGTTCGTGCCGTTCGTGGCGGCGGAATTGCGCAAGGCGGCGCGCCGGGTGCGTTGAGCGCCGGCGCGCGCCCGCGTTATCGGCGGAGAAATTAGAACACGTGTCAAATTCCTACCATCGATCGCAACGAAATGCGACGGTCCCAACGATGACGACGCGTTCTGCGAATCGCCGACGACGGCGACAGTTTCCGCGATTCTCGGCCCGTTTCCCGACGCAATCAGCGACTTGCCGCTCGCATGCTGATACGCCTGCAGCGCGTAAAATGTCGTGCGCGCCGACAACGCATAAGTTTGTTCCAGCGATGCTTGCTGATAACGTGCTGGCCATCGGTGATGCCGTTCGACTTGCTGAGCTTGACGCGTAGTGCAAGTGGTTGTGAGGCCCAGCAACGAGGCCCAGCAACACGTTATTATAAGTATAATATTGCCGCTGTTGCGGCCAACTGCACGCTGCGCGCACTTGCAAACCCCCCCCTTGTTCACCGGCGATTTCACCGCGAACGTACCGAGCGCGGAACTGGTTGCGATGTTCTTCAGCTTCACATACCGCCCCCACCGCGAACGGCTTGTAGTCGTAGCGCAAAGCACGCTGAAATGGCTGTCGCTTGCAATGCTGCCCGCTTGTCCGCCTAATGTATATTGCGCGCTGAACGCCAGCCCTGCAATTGTCAGCGATGCATAGGTTACCGAATTATTGAAGCGTAGCATAGTGTCGAGCGCATCGACGTCGCCGGGATGCGCGCCGGTGAGCATGCCCGTCGGCCCGATTGCGCCCACCATGTTGAAGTAGGGCGTGTACTGACACGGCCGGCCCATTGTCAGCGTGCCGTATCGCTCGTTGCTGAGACCGGTCCAGGTCTGCCGGTTGAACATGTAGCCCGCGCTAGCTTGCGCGCCGTTCAGCGAATTGAAGCCGCTTTCCAGACGAAAAATCACCTTTGTGCCGCCATCGAGATCTTCCGCGCCGAGCAGGCCGAATTTGCTCGCCTGCAAGTTGCCCTGGCTCATGTAGAGGTTCGAGTTGCCGCGTTGGTTGTTCACATAGGCGAACGCGTTATCGACGACCCTACAACGTGACGCTGCTTTGCGCATGAGCTTCACTGGCGATGACGAAAGGCAGGGACAAGACAACCGCTACGTATTTCAAAGACTTTATTACTTATTCACTTTATTTCCATTAATTAAGGTATCTATAATAATTTTTCAGATGACGCTAGCCTTCACCGATCACATCGCCTGTCAACACGCCGCTCGTCAAAGCGATGCCTCGCTTACCAAACCTGGGTTTTTTTACCCACAAATTACGGACCTGAATTAAAGATGCGGAACATCTAGGTGATTTCGTGCAAGACGAGGAAGCCTCGCCAGATGACCGTGGCGCCGGGTGGTGGATCATGAAGGCAATTCCAGGTACCGCCCAGGGTGGCAATCCACAATCCATTGTATCGCCTGGTGCAGCGACGGCACCGTGTCCGGTGGCCGGGTGGTTCGATGTACTCGGCCAGGACTTGCCATTCGACGCGCTGGAGGATCACCTCACAAGGCAGGTCACCGTCCAGCCGTGCCAGCAACGTAGTGTAGAGGATGCGCCAGGCAATGACCGCGAACAGGGAGGTCGCCCGAACAAAGCACTCGAGCATGCCAAACTGGCAGGCCTCGATACGGCAACCACTTTTGAGTACCCGATGCCAAGTCTCAATTGTCC
>LELG01000197.1 GCA_001045575.1 Candidatus Burkholderia pumila | reverse complement strand
CATGGAAAAGCTTCGATTGGGATGTGCTAAACCGGCTATACGAACCAGGCATGATTGGCAACCCCGTGAACAACGCGAAGTCCGTTGTGCTCACCGAGGAGGGGCTGCGCGAATCCGAGTGCCTCTTTAATCAATTCTTCAGAACGATCACAATGAAAGGCCAATGTCATGAGCACCTTGCGCGTTGCAAGCGACAGCTTTCCGGAGATGGACGAACTCAAGGCGATTCTCGTCGCGGGCGGCACGTGGTTCGAACAGCGCACGATTGGTGAAGTGCGCGTGCAGGAGCATGTGTTTCCGGTGCTGACGGCGTCGTCGATAGGCTCGACGGATGGCAATGCGCCAGCCATCGGTTTCTTCGGCGGCGGGCACGGGCCTGGAGTGCATCGGCACACAGTTCGTGCTCTAATACATGCGTGCGTTGTTGCGTCGGCTCGAATGGGATGAACTCTTGCGTGAGCAGTTGCGCGCCATCCGTCTGATCTTCATGCCGATCGTCAATCCCGGCGGCATGGCGGCGCAGCGGCGCTCGAATTCCAATGGCGTCGACTTGATGCGCAACGCCCCGCAGAACGCCGAAGGGCGTGTGCCGTTTCTCGCTGGCGGATAGCGTATCGGGCCGGCTGCCCTAGTATCGCGTGCCGAGCAGCGCGCAACTGGAAGTGGAAAGCGCGGCGCTGTGTCCTGATCGAGGAAGAATTGATGTCGCATCCCCTGAGCTTCGCGCTCGATTGCCATTCGGGTTTCAGCTGGGACGACAGCATCTGGTTTCTGTATGCGCGCACCAAACGCGAGATGGCGCATCTGCCAGAAATGTTTCTGCTGAAGACGATATTCGAGGAATCGTATCCGCATCATGGCTATGCGTGTTCGAGCCGCAGAGTCACCAATATCTGCTGCACGGCGATCTGATCTCTAGGATTGCGCATACGACCGCACGCGCCCGCCGAACATCTTCCTGCCGATGACGCTCGAATTCGGTTCCTGGCGCTGGATCCGCAAAAACCCGATGCAGCTTTTCACGCGCCTGGGCATCTTCAATCCGATCAAGGGGCATCGCACGCGGTGCGTGTTGCGGCGTCATCCGAGCTTCTTCGACTTTCTCACGCGCGCCGCCTTTTCATCGGGCCGCTGGCTGCCGAATGGCGATTTCCGCGAGTCCGTGATGCGTCGTGCGCGCGAACACTGGCCGCCGCCCGCCGACGCCGCATGAGCCAGTGGATTCTGTCTGCTGCGCGGGTTGACGCGCGAAAGGCGTCACTGGGGCGCATTCGAAGTATCGATGCGTGTGCACGGCCTCTTGCGCGACGATGAACGTGTGATGCGCACCACGCACGCATGAGGTAATTCCGTGTTGCAACGCAGCATCGCATTGCGTATGCTGTTCGTTACGCATGGAATGCGCCGCGCGCGATCAACTGATTGACCCACCAACCCATCGACATTGCAGACAACAACACGGACGACTTGAATCGTTCAGCGTGGCATCAACACAAGATAGAAATGCCCGATATTCAAGGGCGTTCGCAGGGCAAGGCTTCAGCCTTACGAACGTCAGCTTGAGGGAGCCTATATTTATGGACCTGACCACATCGTCGAAACCTACGCTGCACGTCTTCCATCAGGAAGGCGGGTGGCACTGGGGCATTACCGTCGAGCGAACGGCGGGTAGCGGACGGAAGGTCGTCGCGTATAGCGACGACGGCTTCGACTCCGAGGAAGAGGCGCGCGAGGACGGCGAGTACGTGCTGCGTTCCGAAGACTGGCGTTCGCAGCAAAGCTTCAGCCGTAGCGAGCGGCGGCAGAACTATTCATGAGGCCTGGGTACGAACCAGGCTTTTCCCCGTGGGCGATTCGCGCGACACTTGCATGCACTGATCGATCACGACACGAACGTGCCGACCGGTTCCTCTTCCCCCTCCTTCAGCGCTGACGATTGCAGCTTTACGATCCGCCGCATGAGCCCGGCCGACCTTCAGCGCGCGCTCGACTGGGCTGCCGAAGAAGGCTGGAATCCCGGCCTCGACGATGCGCAATCCTTCCATGCCGCCGATCCCGGCGGCTTTTTCATCGGCACGCTCGATGGCGAATCCATCGCTTCCATTTCCGCCGTCGCGTATGGCGATGCGTTCGGTTTCATCGGCTTGTATATCGTGCAGCCCGCGTGGCGCGGCAAGGGCTACGGCATGCAATTGTGGCGCGCGGAATATCGCGCTGGATGGCATACTGGCGCAGCAGGCGAACTATCGCAAGTCGGGGTTCGTGCTGGCACATCGGAATGTGCGGTATGAGGGCATCGCCGCTTCTCATTCGGACGATGCAAACGATGACATCAAACTCGTCAAGGCAGCGAACGTTTCCTTCGATCGTCTTCTCGCCTATGACGCCCGTCATTTCTGCGCACGACGCGCGGCGTTCCTGCGCGCCTGGCTCGACGCGGCGCACGCGCAATCCCTCGCCGCCGTCGATGGCGACACCATTCGCGGCTACGGCACGATCCGCCGATGCCGCGACGACTACAAGATCGGCCCATTGTTCGCGGAAGACCGGCGCGTGTCGCGTGCGCTGTTTCGTGCGCTCGTTTCGACGAAGCGCGGCAAAAAGATCGTGATCGACGTGCCCGAGATCAATCCCGCCGCTATGTCGCGCTCGCCGTCGAACACGAGATGACGAGCGTGTTCGAGACAGCGCGCATGTACACTCACGCGGCGCCGGATATGCCGCTGGCAAATATATTCAGCGTGACCACTTTTGAACTAGCATAAGGATGGTGCATGAAGTCATTGCCTGAAAGCACGCTGGCGACGTATCGCAAGGCGGTTTATCACATTTTCGGCGAGCCTGATATCGATATGGAGATCGATGCGAAGGACGAGTGCCTCAAGACGCTTCTGGCGCAGCATGGCGTGCGAAGCGCCGTGTTCGTGACGGCATTCAATCCGTTCGGCGAGATGCTCGATGCAGGCGTCAACGCCACGCGTCAGCAACGACTCGGCGCCGAACTGGAGCGCATGAATCTACGCACGTTGTCCGGCATCGGCTTCGATCCGGACGAAGCGGCGCCGCATTCGGAAGCGAGCCTCCTCGTGTTGGGCGCATCGCACGCCGTCGCCGATGTACTCTTGCAGGACTTCGAGCAAAATGCGGTTGTCATCGTGGATGAAAGCGGTGTGCCGCAATTGCTGCTGCATCCGAAGTTCCGCTAAAGCTCAAAGGAGTGACTCATGCCATTCGTTCGAATCGACTTGATGCAGGGCAAGGACGATATGTATCGCGCGACCATCGGCGAAGCCGTATATGACGCCATGCGGCGCACGCTCGACGTGCCCGAAAACAATCGCTTTCAGGTGATCGCGGAGCATGGCGCGACAGATTTCATCATTGATCAGACGTATCTTGGCCTCAGCCGCACGGACGATTGCATCGTGATTCAGGTCACGCTCAACGAAGGACGCGACGTGGCTAAGAAGCACGCGTTCTACAAGGTCGTCGCGGATGGCCTGCATGAACGGCTGAAGCTGCGGCGGGAAGATGTGTTCATCAATCTCGTCGAAGTGAAGAATGAGAACTGGTCATTCGGCAAGGGTGAGGCTCAATACGCGCCTCAGTAATGCCTCAACGAGTGAGTTACCTTTGCAGCTTCTGTCTTTGTCTTTGCCTTTCGATGCACCCGAAGATGTCCGCGTCTGGCTGATCGAGATCGCTCTGGCTGCATCGCTCGAAGCCGCCGACGCGGGCGTGCTGAACGATAGCGAACTCGCGCGCCCGCCGTTTTCTTCGCAATGCGGATGCCGCGCGTTTTGCGACGGTTCGAGCGGCTTTGCGCCGGATATTCGCTACGGTACGTGGATGAAGATGAAGACGCGGCAGGTCTTGTCATCGAGCGGCCGGCCCGCGCTCGCGGCGACACGCAATGCACCCGACTTCAACGTATCCCACTCAGGCGTTTATGGCGCGATTGCCGTATCGACGCAAGGAAGCGTAGGCATCGACATAGAAGAAGCGCGGTCATCGCTCGACTGGCGCAAGCTGGGTTCAACCGTATTCGCCGATGCCGACCGTCGCGCAATCGACGCGCTGCCGGATTCAGCACAACACACCACATTTTTCGACTGCTGGACCGCAAAGGAAGCCGTGCTGAAAGCACACGGCACGGGCATGTCGCGGGTTCCATAGGAATGCAAAGTTTTTTGGTGCTGCCGCGCGGCGGCGAGCGTTTCACGCTGTCACGCGAAGGCGGCGCATTCGAGGGCCGCGCGCTTAATGCACCGAACGGTTACACCGCCGCACTTGCGTGGTCGCATCGAACAAAATGATGCCCCGCAGCGATCACGCCATTTCGCCGCACTTCAGATCGCGGTGCGTCAGATAAAGCCGCAGATCGAATTCAATTTGATGGTAGCCGGGCTGCATCAGCTCGCAGAGGCGGTAGAACGCCTTGTTGTGATCGCTCTCCTTCAGATGTGCGAGTTCATGCACGACAACAATCCGCAAGAATTTCGGCGCCGTGTCCTTGAACAGCGACGCGATGCGAATCTCGAATCTCTTTCTTCGCCTTCAACCACCCGCCATGCACGCATGAAATCGCGGTGTGGAGGCCGAGGACGTGCCGCAGCACGTCGGGCTTACTTTCGTAAATGACCTTGTCGATGGCCGGCTCGACGCGCAGAAACTCGTTTTTCAGGTCCGAACAATAGGTATAATAAAGCGCGTGGTCGGACTGGACCGCGCGCCTGTTCGTTCGGATAGCGTGCGTCGAGATAACTGCCCAGTTGTTGCTGGGCGATCAGTCGGTGCACCTTGTCCTGCAGCGCGTTCGGGTAAGCGCTCAGGTATTTATTGCATGACGGCTGGATTCGAATGTCGTTCAATTGCATGTCGGGCGTTAGCCATGGTGAATGCTCCCTCATTGGACCTGCGCGCAACGATCTTTGAATCATTTTAGTCAACGCAGCGCACGCGCGCCTGCGATGTCATCACGAGCGTGTTTCCACACTCGCATTTCCGTAACGTTATATTTCCGCCTGCTCATATTAACAGACAGCGTGCGAACATACGCGCTTCCGTTTATTTGTGGCGTTTCATGGCATCGAGCAAGGCACATCACGCGACCGGATTCGCGGCGGGCATCATCGCGGCGGCGCTCGTCAGTGCGACGGGTACGGATCTTTTGTCCCGCGGTCTCGCACTGGTCGCCGCGGTCGCAGGCGCCACCGCTCCCGACTGGCTCGAAGTCGCGTGGTGGAGCTGGGCGCGCAGACTGTGGATCACGCGCACGCTGACGCACTGGGGTGTCGGCTGAATAGGCATGCTCGCGCTGTTCTGGCATTTTCTCGGGCGCTATCCGGGTGCGGCCATGGCGTTCGGCTTTGCGTGCGGCAGGCTCATGCATCTACTCGCGGACTGGCCGAATCCGCTGGGCATGCCATGGATCGCGCAGCGCCATTCGCTCAATCTGTGGACGAGCGGGCATTGCGATCTGATCGTCGGCGCGGCGTGGGCCGGGGCACTTTATGTCGCCGACGATGTCTGGTTTCATCATGCGTATGTCCGCATGCTAGACATGCTTCGAACCATACACGTCTGAACAAAGAACTAACTATACCCGATGCCTAATAGCCGCCTCGTTTTGCTGATCTTCGCATGGGTTGCGTTCTCGATGCTCGGCGGTTGGGCGAGCCTGTTCAACCGCGAAGAGATGCGCGTGAATGTGGCGGGCATCGAACCGCTGGAAGGGCAAGGGCTCGAAATGCGCTTCGCGGTGAAACTCCGTGTTCAGAATCCAAACGATTCGCCCATCGACTACGACGGCGTCGCGCTCGATCTCGACCTCAACGGACACTCTTTCGCCAGCGGCGTCAGCGACCAGCGCGGCACTGGCACTGTCCCGCGTTTCGGCGAAACGCTCATTTCCGTGCCGGTGACCATATCCGCGCTGTCGGTGGCGCGTCAGGCGCTCGGCTACGCCAGCGGCGACTCGGTCAGCAAGGTATCGTACGCCGTGCGCGGCAGGCTCGCGGGCGGCGCGCTGGGCTATTGAGTGAGGTGAGCGCTTGTCGCATGCAGGTCATCGACAGGCTCTACGGTAGGTTTGTACAACGAGAGACGCTACGCCGGTAGACGAGAGCAGCGCCGTTTGTACAGTCACACATGACACAAGCATAAAAACGAAGCATCGCGGCGCATAATTCACGAAACGCCGAAGACGAGGAGGACGCCATGCTGGTCAGGAATGAAGCGCGGGTCGAACATCTCATCAACGATTTTCTCGATTTCGCGCGGCAGTGCTTGCCGGAGCCGTCCTTCAATTTCGCCGAGCCGTTACTGCGGCATTACTACGATCAGGTCGATGTCGAGGACATTGCCAGCCACGACGTCGCGGACCTGTACGGCGGGGCCATGGCGCACTTCCAGACCGCGCAGAAATTCGCGGGCGGGCGCGAAGTGCTGCGCGTCTACAACCCCAATCTTGAACAACACGGCTGGCATTCGGATCACACGGTCGTCGAGATCGTGAACGACGACATCCCGTTCTGAGCGGTTCGGTAAGCGGCTCAGTGTCTAGCAGGTGCGAGTCCTGTCGCAGTAGTTGGTTAGTTTGATTGAGTAGCGATGGCGTACATGTGGATGGCGACTGAAACATG
>LELG01000196.1 GCA_001045575.1 Candidatus Burkholderia pumila | reverse complement strand
GCGATATACGACAAGATCGAACGACTGAAGGGCGGCATTCGGGCGAAGGTCGAGCATCCCTTCCGAATCCTCAAGGGACAACTTGGCTACGTGAAGACGCGATACCGGGGCTGGCAAAGAACACCGCGCAAATCACTCCGTTATTTGCGTTGGGCAATTTATGGATGATGCGCAAAGCGCTGCGCAAATCGTAGGATAGAAGGCTCAGGATCGCGCTACGGCCGCGCGATCGCTCGTTGCATCGAACGTACGGATGATTACAGCGAACCCAGCACGTTTCGCAGCATCTTCAGCATGAGATCGATCTCGTCCTTCGTCACATTCAGCGCGGGCATGAAGCGCAGCAAATTCGGACGCGCCGCGTTGAGCAACACGCCATCTGGCTGCATCAGCCGCGCCTTTTCGACAATCTGCGGACCCTTGTCGCTATCGAGCAGCAACGCGCGCAGCAGGCCTTCGCCGCGCTCACCCTTGAAGCCGCGTTCAGCCGACAGCTTGAGCAGTTCCTGCTTCAGATACTCGCCTTTCTCACGTACGCTTTCGAGGAAGCCAGGAGCCACGAGCTGCGAAATGACCGAGTAACCGACCGCTGTCATCAGCGGATTGCCGTTGTACGTGCCGCCCTGATCGCCCGCATCGAAACAGGCGACATCGGCTTTCGAGAGCAGTGCCGCCAGCGGCACGCCACCGCCGATACCCTTGCCCAGCGTCATGATGTCCGGCTCGACGCCCGCCAGCTCATACGCGAACACGGTGCCCGCGCGGCCACAGCCGCTTTGCACTTCATCGACGATCAAAAGAATTTTGTGCTGCTTCGTGAGGGCACGCAAAGCCTGCATGAACTCGCGCGTCGCGGGAATCACGCCGCCTTCGCCCTGAATCGGTTCCAGCATGACAGCAACAGTCTTCTCGTTGATGAGCTTCTCGACCGATGCAATGTCGTTCAGATCCGCCTTCGGGAAGCCCGGCACTTGCGGTGCGTAGATCGTGTCCCAGCCCGCCTTGCCGCTTGCCGACATCGTGGCGATGGTGCGGCCATGAAAGCTGTGATCGAAGGTGATGATCTCGAACGCGCCGTTCTTGAACTTGCGGCCCCACTTGCGCGCGAGCTTGATCGCGCCTTCGTTAGCTTCCGCGCCGCTGTTGGCGAAGAACACCTTGTCGAAGCAGCTGTTCGCGGTCAGGAGACCGGCGAGTTGCGCCATCGGGCCGTTGTAGAACGCGGGCGACGGGTTGATCAGCGTGCGCGCCTGCTTCTCCATCGCTTCGATCATGCCTTCGTTGCAATGGCCGAGCGAGTTGACGGCCCAGCCCTGGATGAAGTCGAGATAGCGCTTGCCGGTGTTGTCGTAGAGCCATGAACCCTTCCCGTGCGTGAACACGATCTCGGGGCGGTTCGCGATGTACATCAGCGAATCAACAGGGTACTCATTGAAATTCACGACAGCAGACTCCACAAGCGAAGGATAGGTTATGACGTTCCCGCCTGTAAACCGTGCACGCGCATTTTCCCCGCGTGCACGGTTCGCACAGGATCAGACCGGATGCGCGAGATCCGCTGCGCGGGTGAACGAATCCGCATAGAACTCGTCTTCCGGCAGGCGATGATGCTGCGTGAAATCCCGTTGCGCCGATTCCACCATGACCGGCGCACCGCACGCATACACCTGGTAGCCGCTCAAGTCTGGCAGATCCTCGATGACAGCACGATGAACGAAGCCCGTGCGGCCCGTCCAGGCATCGCTCGGATCGGATTCGGAACGCACCGGCACGAACTTGAAGTTGGGAATCTCGTGCGCCCATTGCTCGGCGAGGTCCATCATGTACAAATCCCTGGCGCGGCGGCCACCCCAATACAAAGTCATCGGCCGATTCAGGTTCTTGAACACCGCATGTTCGATGATCGCCTTGATCGGCGCGAAGCCCGTGCCCGACGCGAGCAGCACGATGGGCTTAACGGATTCGTCGCGCAGAAAGAACGTGCCGAGCGGGCCTTCGAAGCGCAAGATGTCGCGCTCTTTCATCGCGCCGAACACGTGATCCGTGAACCTGCCGCCGGGCATGTGGCGGATATGCAGTTCCAGCGGTCCTTCGTGATGCGGCGGGCTTGCCATCGAATAACTGCGGCGCTTGCCGTCCTTCAGGATGAATTCGATGTACTGCCCCGCGTAATATTGCAAACGCTCATTCGCGGGCAGTTGCAGTTTCAGTTCGATGACATCGTCCGCGCGGCGCTCCAGCGCGTTGACACGGCACGGCAGCTTCTTCACTTGCACATCGCTGATGCCCGCGATCTCGCGCATGTCGATGGTCAGATCGGTCTGTGCCGTCGTGCAGCAGAAGAGGGCGAGACCACGCGTCTTTTCATCGTTCGACAGCGCCGACGACGAATGCGGCGCCTGCTCGACTTGGCCTTCCACGACCGCGCCCTTGCACGAGCCGCACGCGCCGTTCTTGCATCCATACGGCAGGCCGATGTCCTGGCGCAGCGCCGCGGTCAGAACCGGCTCGTCCGGTTCCACTTGAAACTGCCGGCCGCTTTGTCGGAGCGTTACGTTAAAAGCCATAGATCGATTTCTTGCGATGTGTGGAGTGGTTCCCTTGCCTTCCTGCAGCCGCCGCACGCATGTTGCAGGCGGCGGATAGAATGTCCAGATGATCCCTGTTCGAACTCTGCGCCGCCCGCGCGTACTCATTGTCGGATGCGGCGATGTCGGCATGCGCGCGCTACCGCTCTTTCAAGCGAAAGCCGTGAAACCGCGCGTCGTCACGCTGATGCATCATCCGGAACGCGCGGATGTTCTGCGCGCCGCGGGCGCGTGCCCGATTGCCGGCGACCTCGACGAACGCAAGACACTGCGGCGGCTCGCGGGCATGGTACGCAATGTTTTGCATCTCGCGCCGCCGCCCCGCGACGGTCACGTTGATGCACGAACGCGTGCCTTGATCGCCGCGTTGCGCGCGCCGCACCGATCGGTTGCGCGTGCAGCTTTCGTGGCTTCCGTGCGTCATCGGACATCGGACATTGTACCCGAGGGCTTCTCTCGCACCAGCAAGCGTCAGGCCGCACGGCGCAAGCCCTTGCGCTTCGTCTACGCCAGCACGACAGGCGTCTACGGCGATTGCGGCGGCGCGTGGATCGACGAAACACGTCCCGCGCGGCCCGATAACGAGCGCGCGTGGCGGCGCGTGTCGGCGGAAATGCAGTTGCGCTCGGCGGGGAGGACAAGCGGCTGGCGCGTGTCGATCGTGCGGATTCCGGGCATTTACGCGGGCGACAGGCTGCCGCTGCCGCGCATCGAAAGGAAAATGCCGGCGCTGGCCGAAGCGGACGATGTCTACACGAATCATATTCACGCCGATGATCTCGCGGCCATTCTGCTGCGCACGCTTGCGCGCGGGCGGGCGCAGCGCGTGATCAACGCATCGGACGATACGGATTTGCGCATGGGCGACTACTTCGACCGCATTGCCGATGCGTACGACCTGCCGCGCGTGCCGCGCATCACGCGCGCCGAAGCCGAGGCGCGGCTCGAGCCCATCACGCTCTCCTTCATGCGCGAGTCGCGGCGGCTCGCCAACGCGCGCCTGAAGCGCGAGTTGCGGTATGCGCTGCGTCATCTGACGGTCGATGACTTTTTGCGGAGCGCGGGCGTTAGATAAGCGCCGGAATGGCTTCGAGCAGCACGAAACACATCAGCGTGCCGTTCAATGCGCCGATGAGATTAGATTAGGCGAATACTTGTGGCGGACGTGCATCGATACCGTCAATACCCCGATCAGCACGGCGCTCAGCACCACGAACGCGACCAGCGCGATATGCGATATTCATGTGGGAGACCATGATGTCCTCCTGCTTTTCTATTTTGGTATCCGTAAGCTTGAGTATATGAGCGCGGAAGCCAGAAGGCATGCTGCGGCGCAGCGGTATTGGTCAGGAGTTTCACCAATTGGCGTGATCAATGTCCGCTGATGAACGCGAGAACATCCGCCAGCACGGGCGAATCCGCGCGCTTGCGCCGCCGAAAACGTTGCGACCAGGTGGCCGTGCCCATAACCTGTCGCGTTTCAGTTCGACGATATCGTGATGCGCGCGCAACGCATCGGCGGTTCGTTGCCGGTGAGAAAGTCGATCGGTAGCGACTGGCCGCGTGAGCTTGCCGGTAAAATGTCGCTCATATGCGCTTCGGCGGAAATCGGTACGTACGGGTCGGCCAGGCCGATCATCCCGGCGAGCGTTTCGACAGGCCGTGCGCCTGCAAATAACGTAGATCCGTGGCGAGCATCGCGGCGATGTGTGCACCGAGGAATGTCTCATCACGACGATGCGCTGCGGATCGCCATCGTAGTCACGTGCGTGATCGCGGATCCAGCGCACGGCGGCGGCATCGTCGAGGAAAGCGGGGGAGATGATCTCGGGATAAGATGCGATAGTCCGGCGCAACCGTCATGATGCCTTTCGACGCCAGGGCCTCGCCAACTGGACGCGAATCCGCGCGTTGTCCCGCCTGCCAGCTTCCGCCGTAGAAATCGCCGGACTTCGTTTCCGGCGCGTAGACGTCGAGCCGTTGTCGCGGGTCGCGGCCGTAGGCGATGCCATCGGCGGCTTCGTCGTTTGCATCGTTTTCATCGGCATGAGCGTGCAGCGCGCCTGCGCCCATGCTGCCCGCCACGCACACGATGATTCCCGCCTGAATGAAGCGCCGTTTTTGCATGATATCGTCGACCTAAGATAGTAAGCGGCGCTGCGGGCGGGCTTAAGCGTGGCTACTTCATGCGCAATGCGGCGAGATCGGTTTCGCCGAGCCAGCGCCACGCGTCTTGCGCGAGCATGCCAGGCAAAGCATAACCGCCCACCCGTTCACGATGCAGTTTCTCCACCCGGTTGCCCGCCGCCGCCACCATCCGCCTGACCTGGTGATACTTACTTTCCAGCACCGTTAATTCGAGCAGATGTTCGCCGCGCGGTTCCGCCGCGAGCGCCGCGTTCGGCTTTGATTCGCCATGCAGCAGCATGCCGTCGCGCGATCTGGCGAGTTGCGCGTCGTCCAGCGGATAGCGACCGTGGTGAGATAAACCTTCGGCACCTTGCGTTTGGGCGAGGTGACGTCTTGCACGAAAGCGCCGTCATCGGAGAGCAGGAGCAGGCCGGTCGTGTTCTGATCGAGCCGGCCGACCGATTGCACGCCGCGCTCGGCGAACTGCGGCGGCAGCAGATGGAAGATGCCCAGGTGATGCTTCGGATCGCGCGAGCACTCGTAGCCTTTGGGCTTGTTGAGCACGATGTAGGCTTTGTAGTGATACGCCCACGGCTGGCCGTCGACCACGAATTCGAGCGATGGGTGCGGCGTCGATGCCGGCATGCGGGTCGGTGAGCACGTTGCCGCCGATGCTCAAACGGCCTTTGGAAACGATGCCGTGGCACTGGCGGTGCGACCCGAAGCCTTGGGAGAAGAGGAGGGTTTCGAGGTCCATCGGATGAGCGGAGTTGAAGCGCGCATTTTAGCGTGCGCTTCTTCGGATCCGCTCAATGCAGCTCATTGCATGTCGATGGCGCCCGTACACGCCGTCGGCTTCGAAGTTCGGTCCGGCTGCGAAGAACAGCGTGTTCGACGGCTACGCATTCAGATCGTTGCCGAACTGCATGCCCCACAGGCCGCGCTGCACGAGCGGCGTGCCATCGGTGTTGGTGAGCTGGTCGATCAGCGCGCCGGTGTTCGGATCGAACGCATGAATCGTCCCGTCGCCGAAGTTGCCGATCAGCAGTTTGCCGTTGAACGTGCCGAAATTCCCCGGCGCGAGCGCGATACCCCCACAGCGCGTTAAGCGGCCCGTTCTGCACGAGGCGCTGGAGCAGGTTGCCATCGGCATCGAATACATCGACGAAACCGTTGCCTGCGCCGGGCACGTCGTCGTCCTGCTTCGCGTAGGTGACGAAGATTTTCACGCCGATCGTCTGAATGCCGACCGGTGTCCAGCCGATGTCAATACAATCGCCATGCCCTTGTACACCGCGCCCGACGCGCTCGAATCGACGACGGTGAAGGCGTGCGTCATGTAAAGGAACGCAGCGACGCCCGACTTGCCGTTGCGCGCTAGCACGACGTCTGTCCCGTTGTTGAAGACGATGCCGGTCGGATTCGCCGGTCCCGACGCCGTCGCCGGCATCGACACGACAAGCGATTGCACGACACCGTTGCCATCACAGAGCGTGGCCGTCTGCGTGCCGTTATTGGTAACCTGACGAAGCCGTTCGGATTAAAGGCGACGCCCCAGGCGTTCTTCAGATTCGGATCGGTGTGCGGCGCGGAGATCGAGCCATCGGACACGATGATCGTCGACTTGAAGCGCGTCGCGGCAGGCGTGGAGTACATATCGCACGAGGCGAGCGCGGCGGCCATCGCAAGATAGCGGGCGCGTTTCAGTGCTTATTCCGATCCTGTTGCGCCCGAACGCGTGCTCATTACGGCTTTTAGTGCGCGTCGCCGCGTCCCCTTGCAATGGACCGCACCTATAAAAAGTTGGAAAACTGATGGCTATGCTGTAGCGAAGCAAACTCGATAATCGACGGGACTGAGCCCCCTTGGGCTTTCAGCTTGATTCGCTCGTGGTTGTAGTAGTGAATGTATTCCTTCAGGCCTTTCTCGAGATCGTC
>LELG01000195.1 GCA_001045575.1 Candidatus Burkholderia pumila | reverse complement strand
TGCATTACACCCCCACGTATTCGTCATGGCTCAATCAGGTCGAGAACGGGTTTGCCCGCATCAAGCGCGACGTCATCACGCGCGGGATATTCAACAGCATCAAAGATCTCGACAAGAAGCTCATGCGTATATCCGCCAATACAACAAGCAGGCTGTCCCACTGAAGTGGAAGTATTCCGATCCAACTCGACGCATCCAGTGCACAATTCATATGGTTCAATGGACTCGGCACGTTTCCAAACATTCCAGAGGTGATCTCCGCCGGCGACGACGAGGACGACGCGCTGCTCAATGCCTGGATGCCTTGGAAAGTGCCATCGAGATCTACTTCGACGAGAAGCGCGAAGTGCCCATCCCTTCGAAATTGAAGAAAGGGCAGCACGTCGTCAATTTGCCGGCATTGGCCGTGACCAAAGTGTTACTCACCAACGAAATGATCCGGGCGTCCGCAAGTCCGAACGCGCGCGCTGGCTCAACATCCATATGCCGCAAGTGGACCGCTTCGACCCGCGATATTCCTCGAAGTTTGAGGCAATGAAAGCCGCGTTCCATTCACTCGGCAAGCGCCTAAACATATCGATCGCCTGAGGCAACGAGATAAAGCGAGCGCCCAAAAAAAACCGGGAGCCAACCGGCCCCCGGAGCAACAACGACAAGAGGAGAAAGGCAGGCCACGGCCACACCGCGCACCTCTACTGTATTAAAAAGACAAGCGCGATGTGCGCGAGTTTCAAAAAAATTTTCAGATCGATGCGAGCGTGCTTCAATCTCCCTTCAGCGCCTCATTCGAAAAGGCGATTTCCATAGGATATTTACTGCCTCTTACCCGGCTGTGCCGTCGCACGCAGATAAATCTCCACGCGGCGATTCTGCGCGCGGCCCGCTTCCGTCAAGTTGTCGGCAATCGGTTGGTTACGTGGCCCATGCCTTGCGACGACAGATGTTGCGTCGCCACGCCGTACATCGAGATGTACGAAGCTACGCTTTGCGCACGGTTTGCGATAGCGTCTGGTTGTACGCCGCCGTGCCGGTGTTGTCCGTGTGGCCGACGACGTTCGAAATCAGCTCCGGATGCTGTTGCAGCGTCCGCGTGACCGAGTTCAGAACCGGGTCGAAGGAGGGCTTGATGGCGTAGCTGTTGGTATCGAACGAGATCGAGTTCGGGATGTTGACCTTGAGCGGACCGTCCTGCTGCACGGTCACCTGCGTGCCCGTGCCCTTCGAGTCGCCCGAAATCTTGTTGCGGATGGCCTGCCAGTTGTAACCGACGATGCCGCCCGCCGCCGCGCCCATGGCCGCGCCGACGGCGGTATTGGTGCCCTACTGCGTTTGGCAGCCGGCGAGAAGCGCGCCGACCATGGCCAGCACGGACAGACGAGTCATTAACTTGATGTTCATTTGCGATCTCCTTGATTCAACGAGCGAATTCGGCTCAGACGCCGATGGTACGCTTACAGCGAAAAGGGTCTTCCAACGAGCATACAAACAAACGAACCTCTACAATATTGAAAAAGTCGTTCGCCTGCAGAACCGTTGCGTCCCCGGAAATGAATGCAGCGGGATAGTGCAATGCCTGCCATGCAGCGCGCAATGGCGCTAACAAATACTTTCAATTTCCTCAGATCGTTGACAGGCAACGACCGACGGCGGGAAGCAACAACCGTTCCCCTTGGAGTTTCGATGAGCATTGACCGAGCGGCAATCGATACCGCACTTGCCACACTGACCGATCCCAACATCAACCGCAAGTTCGTCGACACGAAAAGCTTCTGCAACATTGCAATCGATGGCGGCAAAGTTTCGCTGTCCGTCGTGCTCGGCTATCCGGCGCGCTCGCAATTCCAGGCCATCGGCGAACTGGTGGTGAACGGCGTGCGTCATGTCACGGGCGTGACGGAAGTTGCCGTCGATGTTTCGTCGCAGGTGGTCGCGCACGCGGTCCAGCGCGGCGTGAAATTGCTGCCGAACGTGAAAAATATCATCGCGCTGGCATCGGGCAAGGGCGGCGTCGGCAAGAGCACGACGGCGACGAATCTGGCGCTCGCGCTTGCGCAGGAGGGCGCATCGGTCGGCATGCTGGACGCCGACATTTACGGCCCGTCGCTCCCGATGATGCTCGGCATCTCCGGCCGCCCCGAGTCGCCCGATAACCAGTCGATGAATCCGCTGCACGGTCACGGCATTCAGGCGAACTCCATCGGCTTTCTGATCGAGCAGGACAATCCGATGGTCTGGCGCGGCCCGATGGTCACGTCCGCGCTCGAACAACTGCTGCGCCAGACGAACTGGCAGGACCTCGATTACCTCGTCGTCGACATGCCGCCGGGCACGGGCGACATTCAGCTCACGCTGTCGCAGAAGGTGCCGGTGACCGGCGCGGTGATCGTCACCACGCCGCAGGACATCGCGCTGCTGGACGCAAAGAAGGGCCTCAAGATGTTTGAGAAGGTCGGCATTCCAATTCTCGGCATTGTCGAGAATATGAGCATGCATATCTGCTCGAACTGTGGCCACGAAGAGCATATCTTCGGCGCGGGCGGCGGCGAGCGAATGGCGAAGGAATACGGCGTCGAAGTGCTCGGTTCGCTACCGCTGGATATCGCCATCCGCGAGCAGACGGACGCGGGCAAGCCTACGGTCGTGTCGCAGCCGGAGAGCCGCATCGCGGAGACGTATCGTGCCATTGCGTGGCGCGTGGCCATTTCCATTGCCGAGCGTCAGCGCGACATGACTTCGAAGTTCCCGACCATCGTCGTGCAGAACACTTGACGCCTGTAACCGATAGAAGCAAATAAGCGAATCGCCGTGAGCCTTGTGCAGTGCGGCTCGCTGCATTATGTCGCCTTCGATGCGCGGCGATGCCGGCACAGCTGGTGCAGGCGGGCCGCCCAGAGGAACGCATGAAAAACAAATTCGACGG
Organism: Candidatus Burkholderia pumila; assembly: GCA_001045575.1. Lineage (GTDB taxonomy): Bacteria > Pseudomonadota > Gammaproteobacteria > Burkholderiales > Burkholderiaceae > Caballeronia > Caballeronia pumila. The sequence continues at coordinate 3,789 of LELG01000195.1, read as the reverse complement.
GAGACCGCTTCACGTCTTGTTAGCCATGGCCGCATGCAGCGTGCTGCTGAACGGCTGCGGTATTCTCTTCCAGAATCACGAAAAACGCGCCGACGCCACGCTCGAACCCACGCCCGGCAATTCGGCGCGCGGCACCATCACGCTGATCGGGCGCGCCGACGGCGTGCAGGTCACCTACAACCTTACCGACATGCCGCCCAACAGCGACCATGCGCTCGAAGTGCATGAGCGCGGCGACTGCACCGCCATGACGGATCAGGACGCAAGCCCGGTGTTCGCGCTGCAATCGGACCGCCGCTGGGCGAATGCGCGGCTCGACGGCGAACTCGGCAATATCCGTGCGGATACGGCGGGCGTGGCGACCGGCTTCATCGTGGCGACGGACGTGTCGCTGGACGGCGTGCGCTCGGTCATCACACGCGCCATCATGCTGCATCGGGACGGCACGAATCCCTACACCATGAGTCCGCATAATGTGGGACCGGCGATTACGTGCGGCGTGATTCGCCGCTGACGCTGAGCCTTCGATCAGCGCTGTCCGAATCGCCGCATCATTCGCATAAAATAAATACGCGTTTTCGTCTTCCCAAAGGCGCGCGCCGGCCGACCGGCGAGGCGCGCCGCCTTCATCGCCAGGTAACGTTCCTATGAGCATCAAGTCCGACAAGTGGATCCGGCGCATGGCCGAAGAGTACAAGATGATCGAGCCGTTCGTGCCCGACCAGGTGCGCGTCTCCGAAGACGGCCGCAAGATCGTTTCGTACGGCACGTCGAGTTACGGTTACGACATTCGCGTCGCCGACGAATTCAAGATCTTCACGAACATCAACAGCACTATCGTCGACCCGAAAGCCTTCGACGAGAAATCCTTCGTGGATTTCAAGGGCGATGTCTGCATCATTCCGCCGAATTCGTTCGCGCTCGCGCGCACGGTCGAATATTTCCGCATTCCGCGTTCGTGCCTGACGGTGTGTCTGGGCAAATCGACGTACGCGCGCTGCGGGATCATCGTCAACGTGACGCCGTTCGAGCCGGAATGGGAAGGCTATGTCACACTTGAATTCTCGAATACGACACCTTTGCCTGCCAAAATCTACGCGAATGAGGGCGTCGCCCAGGTTCTGTTCTTCGAAAGCGATGAAATGTGCGAGACGTCCTACGCGGGTCGCGGCGGGAAGTATCAATGTCAGCACGGCGTGACATTGCCGAAAACCTGAAACGAACCGCGTACGTTATAAGCTTGTCGAATGACCGCTGGCCTTCTAAACAAGACAGCGGTCATTTTCATTGGAGATTCGCCTCATGAAGTTCCGCTTTCCTGTCGTCATCATCGACGAAGACTTTCGTTCCGAGAACATTTCGGGTTCCGGCATTCGCGCGCTGGCGGAAGCCATCGAAAAAGAAGGCGCCGAAGCGCTCGGGTTGACGAGTTACGGCGATCTTGCCGCGTTCGCGCAGCAGTCGAGCCGCGCGTCGTGTTTTATTTTGTCGATCGATGACGAGGAATTGCTGCCGTACGCAGAAAACGTCGTCGTGGAAGGCGATACGCCGGAATTGGCGACGGCCATCGTCACGTTGCGCGCGTTCATCACGGCGGTGCGCAAGCGTAACGCCGACATTCCCATCTTCCTGTACGGCGAAACGCGCACCTCGCGCCATCTGCCGAACGATATCCTGCGCGAACTGCACGGCTTCATCCACATGTTCGAGGACACGCCGGAGTTCGTGGCGCGACATATCATCCGCGAAGCGAAGATTTATCTCGATGCACTGGCTCCTCCGTTCTTCAAGGAGCTCGTGCAGTATGCGGACGAAGGTTCGTATTCGTGGCACTGTCCGGGGCACTCGGGCGGCGTCGCGTTCCTGAAGAATCCGCTGGGGCAGATGTTCCACCAGTTCTTCGGCGAGAACATGCTGCGTGCGGACGTGTGTAACGCGGTTGAAGAACTTGGCCAGCTTCTGGATCACACCGGTCCGGTTGCGGCGTCGGAGCGTAACGCGGCGCGCATCTTTGGCGCGGATCATCTGTTCTTCGTGACCAACGGCACGTCGACGTCGAACAAGATCGTGTGGCATACGACCGTTGCGCCGGGCGATATCGTGCTGGTCGATCGCAACTGCCACAAATCGATCCTCCACGCCATTACGATGATCGGCGCGATTCCCGTGTTCCTCACGCCGACGCGCAATCACTTCGGCATCATCGGTCCGATTCCGCGCGATGAGTTCAAGCCGAAGAACATCCGCAAGAAGATCGAGGCGAATCCGTTTGCGCGTGAAGCGCTGGCGAAGAATCCGAACGTCAAGCCGCGCATCCTGACGATCACGCAGAGCACGTACGACGGCGTGGTCTACAACGTCGAAATGATCAAGGATTTGCTGGGCGACATGCTCGACACGCTTCACTTCGACGAAGCCTGGCTGCCGCACGCTGAGTTCCACGAGTTTTATCAGAACATGCACGCGATCGGCGCGGGCCGTCCGCGCACCGGCGCGCTCGTATTTGCGACGCACTCCACGCACAAGCTGCTAGCGGGCATTTCGCAGGCCTCGCAGATTTTGGTGCAGGACAGCGAGAACAGCACCTTCGACCGCCACCGTTTCAACGAGGCTTATCTGATGCATACGTCCACGTCGCCGCAATACGCGATCATCGCGTCCTGCGACGTAGCCGCGGCGATGATGGAAGCGCCAGGCGGCACGGCGCTGGTCGAAGAATCGATTGCAGAAGCGCTGGACTTCCGCCGCGCCATGCGCAAAATCTATGCCGAATACGGCGACGACTGGTTCTTCACCGTCTGGGGCCCGGACTCGCTGGCAGAAGAGGGCATAGGCGACCGCGAAGACTGGATTCTGAAGCCCAACGACCGCTGGCACGGCTTCGGCGCGCTCGCAGAAGGCTTCAACATGCTAGACCCGATCAAGGCGACTATCATCACGCCTGGACTGGACGTGGACGGTTCGTTCGGTGAGACCGGCATTCCGGCGGCCGTTGTCACGAAATATCTGGCGGAGCACGGCATCATCGTGGAGAAGACGGGCCTGTACTCGCTCTTCATCATGTTCACCATCGGCATCACGAAGGGCCGCTGGAACTCGATGGTCACCGAACTCCAGCAGTTCAAGGACGACTACGACAATAACCAGCCGCTGTGGCGTGTACTGCCAGAGTTCGTGGCGCAGCATCCGTCGTATGAGCGCATCGGCTTGCGTGACTTGTGCCAGCAGATCCACAACGTCTATCGCGCGAACGACATCGCGCGCCTGACCACCGAGATGTACCTGTCGAGCATGGAGCCGGCGATGAAACCGTCTGAAGCGTTCGCCAAGCACGCGCACCGCGAGATCGATCGCGTACCGATCGACGAACTGGAAGAGCGCGTCACGTCGATTCTGCTCACGCCGTATCCGCCGGGCATTCCGTTGCTGATTCCGGGCGAGCGTTTAAATCGCACGATCGTGGATTATTTGCGGTTCGCGCGTGAATTCAATGAGCGCTTCCCGGGCTTCCATACGGATATTCACGGGCTGGTTGGGGAGATGATCAATGGGCGAATCGAGTATTTTGTGGATTGTGTGAGTGTGAGGGACTGAGATTCGCTTTACCTGACGTAAAAAACGGCCTGAAAAGGCCGTTTTTTTGTGTGCGCCCATGTTGGGCGCACACTCGTGGGTGCAAGTTCCACCGCAAGTTGACCACAGCGAATGAAGCGAAGCGCAACTGCGCGAGGGTGACCGGACGTGGGGAGGAAGCGTGGAGCATAAATCGCGAGCCGATGGACGAAAACC
>LELG01000194.1 GCA_001045575.1 Candidatus Burkholderia pumila | reverse complement strand
CGATACAATGGATTGTGGATTGCCACCCTGGGCGGTTACCTGGAATTGCCTTCATGATCCACCACCCGGCGCCACGGTCATCTGGCGAGGCTTCCTCGTCTTGCACGAAATCACCTACATGTTCCGCGCATCGCATCTTTAACAAGTCCGTAACTTGTGGGTAAAATCTAGGCTTCGGAGAGAAGCCGCGCGCGATAACGCTCGGGGGCGATACCTTTAGACGGTCATCGGATTGGGTTTGGACGGGTCGAGATTGTACTTCTTGATGGCGTCGGCCACGACCTTGCGCTCGATCGTGCCTTCGTCGGCCAACGCGTTGAGCGCCGCCAGCGTGACCCAGTAACGATCGACTTCGAAGAAGTGGCGCAACGCTTCACGCGTATCCGAACGGCCGTAGCCATCGGTGCCGAGCACGACGAATTTCTGCGGCACGTAAGCGCGGATCTGGTCGACCAGCGCACGGATATAGTCCGTCGATGCGATAACCGGACCCTTCGCGTCCTTCAGCAACTTTGTGACGTGCGCGATTTGCTTCTCCTCGCCCGGATGCAGCAGGTTGTAACGCACGACGGCCTGGCCTTCGCGCGCCAGTTCGGTGAAGCTCGGCACGCTCCAGAGGTCCGACGACACGCCCCAGTCGTCCTTCAGCAGTTGAGCCGCAGCGATGACTTCGTTGAAGATCGTGCCCGCGCCCATCAGTTGGACGTGCGCCTTGCCAGCCACGTCCACCTTCTTGAACGAGTACATACCCTTGATGATGTCCGCAGCCACGGCATCGCCCTGCGGAATCGCCGGGTGCTCGTAGTTCTCGTTCATCACGGTGATGTAGTAGTATACGTCTTCCTGATCCGCGACCAGGCGGCGCAGGCCGTCCTGCACGATGACGGCGAGCTCGTAGCCGAACGTCGGGTCATAGCTCACGCAGTTCGGGACGGACGCCGCCCACAGCAGCGAGTGGCCGTCTTCGTGCTGCAGGCCTTCGCCGTTCAGCGTCGTGCGGCCAGCGGTGCCGCCCAGCAGGAAGGCGCGCGAACGCATGTCGCCCGCCGCCCAGGCGAGATCGCCGATGCGCTGGAAGCCGAACATCGAATAGAAGATGTAGAACGGGATCATGATCTCGCCGTGCGTCGAGTACGACGTCGCGGCCGCGATCCAGTCACACATGCCACCGGCTTCGTTGATGCCTTCCTGCAGAATCTGACCCGTCTCCGATTCCTTGTAGAAAATGAGCTGGTCGGAGTCTTCCGGAATGTACTTCTGGCCGACCTGATCCCAGATGCCGATCTGGCGGAACAGACCTTCCATGCCGAAGGTGCGCGACTCGTCCGGGACGATCGGCACGACGCGCTTGCCCAGCGCCTTGTCTTTCAGCAGGATGTTCAGGATCCGCACGAACGCCATCGTCGTGGAGATTTCGCGGCCTTCGCCCGTGCCCTTGAGCAGCGGTTCGAACGCGGCGAGCGCCGGCACCGGCAGCGATTCCGCCTTCTCGCGGCGCGACGGCAGATAGCCGCCGAGGTCCATGCGCTTCTGGCGCATATATTCGAGTTCCTTCGAGTCTTCTTCGAACGTCAGATACGGCACGTCGCCGATTTGCTCGTCGGAAATCGGCAGGCGGAACTGATCGCGAAATTTCTTCAGCGTTTCGATCGGCAGCTTCTTCTGCTGGTGCGTGATGTTCATCGCCTGACCATGCTCGCCCATGCCGTAGCCCTTGATGGTCTTGGCGAGGATGACGGTAGGTGAACCCTTCGTGCGCGTCGCGGCGCTAAAGGCTGCGTAGATCTTGTGCGGATCGTGGCCGCCGCGGTTCAGGTTCCAGATGTCTTCATCGGACCAGTCGGCGACCAGCGCCTTCAGTTCCGGCGTGTTGAAGAAGTGCTCGCGCACGAACGCGCCCGACTCCGACTTGTACGTCTGGTATTCGCCGTCGACGACTTCCATCATGCGGCGCATCAGCGCGCCGGTCTTGTCGCGTGCGAACAGCGCATCCCAGCGGCTGCCCCAGATGACCTTGATGACATTCCAGCCCGCACCACGGAACTCGCTTTCCAGTTCCTGGATGATCTTGCCGTTGCCGCGCACTGGGCCATCGAGACGCTGCAGATTGCAGTTGATGACGAACACGAGGTTGTCCAGACGCTCGCGCCCGGCCATGCCGATCGCGCCGAGCGATTCCGGCTCGTCCGTTTCGCCGTCGCCGAGAAACGCCCACACCTTGCGGCCGTCCGTCTTGGCGATGCCGCGCGCTTCCATGTACTTCATGAAACGCGCCTGGTAGATGGCCATGATCGGGCCGAGGCCCATCGACACGGTCGGGAACTGCCAGAAATCCGGCATGAGCCACGGATGCGGATACGACGAGATGCCCTCGCCGCCCACTTCCTGGCGGAAGTTGTTCAGTTGCTTCTCGGTCAGGCGGCCGAGCAGGAACGCGCGGGAATAAACGCCCGGCGACGAGTGACCCTGCACGAACACGAGATCGCCGCCGTGGTTTTTCGACGGCGCGTGCCAAAAGTGGTTGAAGCCGACGTCATACAGCGTCGCCGCCGATGCGAACGAAGCGATGTGCCCGCCGACATTGATGTCCTTGCCCGCGCGCAGCACCATGGCGATGGCGTTCCAGCGCGTATACGAGCGGATGCGGTGTTCGATGTCCTGGTCGCCCGGAATCTTGGCCTGCGATGCGACGGGAATAGTATTGATGTACGGCGTATTCGCCGAGAACGGAAGGTGCTCGCCATGCACGCGAGCGAATTCGATCTGCTTTTCGATCAGGTAGTGCGCGCGATCAGGACCAACTGCCGAAATCACGCCATCGAGCGCGTCGAGCCATTCGGCGGTTTCCTGGGGATCGTCGTCCTTTGCGTTGGCGACATATTTGAGAACTTCGTCGGGTACAACGGACATGCTCGTCTCCTGGTGTGAGGTGAGGAACACTCGATGAGAACCGCCGGCGCACGCCCGCATACAAGCGAGACTCTGACCGTGTGCCGGCATTCTAAAGAGGGTCCAGAGCTTGTAGCAAGGAATTTTTTCGAATTATGAGAGCACTTCTCATAATTCGAAAAAATGCTGCAACGTACCGTCCGATAAACCTTCTAAAATCTGATTTTTCGCTCCCTTTTGCTTCGAAATAAGCCTTCTTTACCGTTTTTTACGCCAATTTAACAATCGGGGCTGCGTTACAATCGCATCCATGTTAACTGACCGGCTGATCAAACGCTCGGCGCGGGTTGCGCGCAAGCCGACCGATGCGTCGCCCTTCCGCTGTCACCACGGACCGTGGTGGTCGAACTCTTATTTGCTGACGCCGCTCATTTCGATCCTGGTGTTTCTGGTCGTGATGAGTCTGATTCTTTGGAGTCTGAACCGGCGCGAACAGCAGCAGCAAGAAGACACGCTCTACCGCAACGTCGCATGGGCGCAGCAACAAATCCGTTTGTCGATGACCGGCGCGCAGGAGCAGATCCAAGCGCTAGCGCGCGACATTGCCAGCGGCCACGGCAATCCGCAGACCTTCCAGACTTCTTCGACCGACATCATGCAGGGGCATCCCGCGATCCTCTACATGTACTGGTACACGAGCGAGCACAAGCCGCGCTGGTCGAACACGCCGCTGCCCATTCTCGGCTCGCGCCTCGCCAAACCCAACGACACGCAGATCGACGAAGCGGTGCAAGCTGCGTTCGACGAAGCGCGCACCACGCGCCGTCAAGTCTATTCGCCGCTGCTCTACGACGACCTCAGCAACGGCTACATCATGTTGCAGACACCGGTTTTCCGCAACCGCGAGTTTTTCGGCTCGATCGCGGCGATGTTTTCGATCGAAGGCATCCTGAAGCATGACATTCCCAACGAGTTGTCGGCGAAGTACAAGATTTCGATCACCGATCTGAACAACCGCGAACTCGCCACCACGTCGAGCCGCCCGCGCCTGGCGCGCGACATGTTTTACGACCTGCCGCTCGATCCGCCGGGACAAGGTTTGTCGGTGCGCGTATACGCGTATCCGCAACTGACCAACTTCACGAATAACACGCTGGTCTGGCTCGTCGCCGGCTTGTCGTGCTTCGTGCTGTGGAGTCTGTGGAGCTTGTGGAAGCACGCGTGCCAGCGCTTCGCAGCGCAGCAGGCGCTGTACGCTGAAGCATTCTTCCGCCGCGCGATGGAAAACTCCGTGCTCATTGGCATGCGCGTGCTGGACATGCACGGGCGCATCACACACGTGAATCCGGCGTTCTGCCGCATGACGGGCTGGGACGAAAGCGATCTGGTCGGCAAGAACGCGCCCTTCCCCTACTGGCCGCGCGATGCGTACCCGGAAATGCAGCGCCAGTTGGATATGACGCTGCGCGGCAAAGCGCCGTCGTCGGGCTTCGAATTGCGCGTGCGCCGCAAGGACGGCTCGTTTTTTCATGCACGGCTGTATGTCTCGCCGCTGATCGACAGTTCGGGCCGCCAGACCGGCTGGATGTCGTCGATGACGGACATCACCGAACCGCGCCGCGCGCGCGAGGAACTCGCCGCCGCGCATGAACGCTTCACCACGGTGCTCGAAAGCCTCGACGCCGCCGTGTCCGTGCTTGCCGCCGACAAAGCCGAACTGCTGTTCGCCAACCGCTATTACCGGCATCTGTTCGGAATCCGTCCGGACGGGCATTTGCAGCTTGCGGGCGCGGGCTTCGACGGCACGGGCAATTCGTCGTCCGACACCATCGATATGGTCGATATCTACGCCGGCTTCCCCGCCACCGCGCTGACGGAAAGCTCGGCGGATGCGCAGGAGGTGTACGTCGAAGGCATCCAGAAATGGTTCGAAGTGCGACGCCAGTACATTCAGTGGGTCGATGGCCATCTCGCGCAGATGCAGATCGCCACCGACATCACGCAGCGCAAGCAGGCCCAGGAACTGGCCCATCAGCAGGAAGAAAAGCTCCAGTTCACCAGCCGCCTGATGACCATGGGCGAAATGGCCTCGTCGCTAGCGCATGAGTTGAATCAGCCGCTCGCGGCCATCAATAATTACTGTTCGGGATGCGTCGCTTTGGTACGTTCGGGCCGCATGACGCAGGAAACGCTACTTCCCGTGCTCGAAAAAAACGCGCAGCAAGCGATGCGCGCGGGCATGATTATCAAGCGCATCCGTGAGTTTGTGAAGCGCTCGGAACCGAAGCGCCAGGCTACGCGCGTGATGGATATCGTGGCGGACGCGGTCGGTCTCGCGGAGATCGAGGCGCGCAAACGCAAGATCCGCGTCGTCACGGAAATCCGCTCGCACATGCCGGTGATCTACGTCGATCCGGTTTTGATCGAACAAGTGTTGGTCAACCTGTTGAAAAACGCAGCCGAAGCAATGCATGATGCGAAACCGAACGCCATCGATCCGGTGATTCGCGTCGTCGTGCAGCGTCAGGATGGTGGTTTTGTGTGCATCAGCGTGGTCGACCAGGGACCGGGCGTGGACGAAGCCACCGCTGAGCGGCTTTTCGAACCGTTCTACAGCACGAAATCCGATGGAATGGGCATGGGCCTGAATATCTGCCGCTCGATCATCGAGTCGCATCGCGGGCGGCTGTGGGTGGTGAACAACATCGAACAGGATGGACACGTCACTGGCGCGACCTTCCACTGCAGCCTGCCGATCGGCCAGGTGGACAATTCGTCCGGCGACGACAAGGATAGCGGCGCGAAAGCGCGCGATGAACATACGAGACAACAAACAGTTACGGGAGAACTATGAGCACAGTCACCACTCAGGAAACCGTCTTCGTCGTCGACGATGACGAAGCCGTGCGTGATTCCTTGCGCTGGCTGCTGGAGGCGAACGGCTATCGCGTGCAATGCTTCTCCAGCGCGGAATCGTTCCTCGACGTGTATCTGTCGATCGCGCATTCGGGCAACATCGCCTGCCTGATTCTCGACGTGCGCATGGCCGGCATGACGGGTCTCGAACTGCAGGAAAAGCTTATCGCCAAAAATTCGCTTCTGCCGATCATCTTCGTGACGGGTCATGGAGACGTGCCCATGGCCGTCTCCACCATGAAGAAAGGCGCGATGGATTTCATCGAGAAACCGTTCGACGAAGCCGAACTGCGCAAGCTCGTCGAGCGCATGCTGGAAAAGGCGCGCAGCGAGTCCACCAGCGTGCAGCAGCAGCGTGCGGCGGCGGAACGGCTCGGCAAGCTGACGGCGCGTGAGCATCAGGTGCTGGAGCGCATCATCGCCGGCCGGCTGAACAAGCAGATTGCGGATGATCTCGGCATCAGCATCAAGACGGTGGAAGCGCATCGAGCCAACATCATGGAAAAGCTGTCCGTGAATACCGTCGCCGATCTGCTGCGTCTCGCGCTGTCGAACAAGCCGCAACAGTAACGCTACAGTCACCTTCTTCCGCGATTGTTTCGCGTTCTTTCCGCGCGGCCGCGCTCGTTTGCCGGCCGCGCGCGTCGTTGATCTTCCCGCAGTTGTACGCCGTATGGAAAGTGATATTGCCCGATCAGGTCGATATCACTCGGGCCGTCCGCCGCCGCGACCAGTCCACTCAGCTATGAAGACATCTTTCATTCGCATGGGAAACTCTTCGTAACGACTGCGCGTAACGGCGCTTAGGAATGCTCTGATATTAGCTACGACCTAGAAGCATCGCAATGACGCAATTTTATCTCGGCTTGAACCTGTCAACCAAGCGCACGCGCAAGCGGGATTT
>LELG01000193.1 GCA_001045575.1 Candidatus Burkholderia pumila | reverse complement strand
GTGCTGAACCTTGCTTACTTTGATCAACTGGGCGTCCCTCGACTCTCATAACCTCAACTCAACTTCCCGAACCGCCCGGTGCGGACTCCCATGCCGGGTAGTGTGGCAGGGGCACGGCGCTACAGCCATTACCCTATGCTGATGCTGATTCGTTCGCTGCGTTTTATCGATACGCCGCGAACACCGTGCGCGCATTAGCTCAGAGGCGTAGCAGCATCGACATATCCCGCCGATGCCAGCGCGCCGCCACGCGTCTCGGCAATATCGTGCAGGCGCTTCGTTTCGATCTCGCGCCGCTGCGATGCGTAGTTAATGCAGCGGATGTTTTGCACGGCATCGAGCGTATCGAACCATTCGTGAACGCGTCCGTAGTCCCATCGGGCGACGCCGGGCTCTTTCCCTGCGCCGCGCGTTCTCGAAACAGCGCGGCTTCTTCCATCAATGCCTTTCTTTTGTCGTTCTTCATATCTCCTCCAACGCCTCACAACCTAGTGCCGACCGCCCCCTTCCGCCTCGGAGCGCGATGTCGTCACCACGGTGCCATCCGGCCCGAAGTGCGCGTTGAACATCGCGTCGCGGTTCACGCCGTCTTCGAGCCAGTGCCAGATCCACACGCGCTCCTGCTTGAGCCGGTATTCCGCCACCGTCGTCAGCTTGCCGAGCAGGCGGCGCACTTCGTCCTGCGTCATGCGGGGCCGTACCCTGGCGATGTTCTGCGCCATCAGCACCTGCGTCGCCGAAACGAAACGGCCGTTGTTATCCAGATCGACGAACCAGGTCGTCGTGCCCGCCGGCCCGCGCGGATATTCGAGCCGCTTCGAGCCATCGGTGAAGGTGCGCTTGGTTTCCGGCTTGCCCATCTGATCGAGAATCTGCGCCTCGGTCGTTACGTCAGGCTGGAGATCTTTGAGCAGAAGATTGTCCGGCTTGTTGACCGAATTGAAAAACGACTTGAGCTTGTTCATAGCTTCCTCGCTCTGCTACTGATCTCAGCCGCTAAGCAGAGACGTCGAGATCACGATCTTCTTCGAATCGAGCCTCCCTCATGTCGATGCCGATACGCACGCGCTCAACCGCCCACGCCGAGCAGCGGCACCGGATCGACGGCTGCGCCGCCAGCCTTCCTGACTTCGAAGTGCAGCGACGGCGAGCCGCTCGGCCCAGTTCCCATATCGGCGATGGTCGCGCCCTGCTTCACGGTATCGCCTTCCTTGACGAGCAGTTTCTCATTGTACGCGTAGGCGGTCAGATAATCGTTGCCGTGCTTGACGATGATCATGCGCCCGTAGGACCGCAAGCCGCTTCCCGCATACACGACCTTGCCCGATGCCGCTGCCTTCACCGGCTCGCCCACCTTCCCGGCAATATCGATGCCCTTGTTGCCGCTGACGCCGAACTTGCGCACCACCTCGCCGCGCACGGGCCACGCGAAGGTGCTTTTCGCGGCACTCACGCTCGGGGCTTTCTCTTTGTCTTCGTTAGCGACGGCGGCAGGCTTCTCCGCAGCCGAAGCCGCAGGTTTGCCTGGCGTCGACAAGAGCGGCGGCAACGCCGACTTCGAAGAAGGACTCGCGGCACTCGCAGTCGCCGCCGACGAAGCCACCGCACTTCCCGGCGCAGCGACCCGCAGCACCTGCCCGATATTTACCTGTTTGCTCTCCGGCAGGTTGTTCCACTTCACGAGATCAGCAGGTTTTTGCTTGAACTGACGCGAGATGCCGTACAGCGTATCGCCCGGCTTCACGCGATAGAAACCCAGCTTGACAGGTGCCGGCGCGAACGGCGTGAGCGGCACGACCGGCGCGGGCATGACGATGGTCGTCCCGCTGTCCTGCACGACGGGCGGCGTGCTCATCGCCGAACTCTCGACGATCGGCGCAGGCACGCGCGGCGTCGATGAACATCCTGCCAAAAGCGCCGCCAGACCAGTAGCCGCGAGTGCGAGCTTCGTGCCCGCGATGGCTGCGCTCGAACGCGTGCCGAAACCACCACCTGTGCGCATCAACACCAACCTTCCCCTGCTTTCCGTTTGATCTTTTCCAGGCCCGGGCATTTAGCCGCCCGCGCATATGCTGAACGCGACGCCGTATGGATGTGTCGCCGCATTGAAGTATGCCGCAACCCGACAGCAATACCGCCATCGCCATGCAGCACAAGCCGTGAGGATAAAACATTACAATTCCCGCTTTGCTGTCACGTCGAATGCGTGACGAAAACAACACATCAACGAGAAACTGCACGCCCGCGCTGACCGACGCTTCGCCATTCTAAATTTTTTCATGGAAGCGCTAAAGCCGCGCGCACGTCGGCTTTCAGGCCCAAAGACTTCAGAATGTGCTTCTGGCCGCGACAAACATCGCCGTCCACACGCGACATGCATCGGCTAAATTGAGCGTCGCTCGAACGCGGTCATGCACCGTATAATAATTTGCAGCGTTCTCTTTCTGTGAGGTTCAACGAATGCAACTCATGCAACATGGAATCGTCATTGCCCTGATCATCGGCGGTGTCGCGGGCTGGCTGGCCTATCTCATCATGAACGGCAGCGGCTTTGGCGTGCTGGTCGACATTCTCGTCGGCATCGTCGGCGGCGTGTTCGGCAACTGGCTGTTCGGCCTGATCGGCTTCTCGTTCGGTGGCGGCATCTTCGGCACGCTGCTGACGGCCATCATCGGCGCGGTCGTACTGTTTTCGTCATCCGCCTGGTGGTTCGTCGCGGATAAGACGTCAGTCGAAAGGCGGGACCCTCGTTCGAAGGTCTCGCCTTTTTCTTTTCAACGCCGCATCACGGCTTCGAACGGCGGCTCATCTTCCACAATGCGCCGAGCGCCGCGGGCACCACGGCTGCGCCAATCCCCATCAGCACGATTACGTTCAGATACTGCTTGATGAACGAAATGTTGCCGAAGAAATAACCGAGCAACACCAGCAGCAGCACCCAGATCAGCGCACCGAGAATATTGAAGAGCTGAAAGCGTCCGTGATTCATCGTCGATGCCCCTGCCACGAACGGCGCAAAAGTCCGCACCACCGGCACGAAACGCGCAATCACGATCGTCTTGCCGCCGTGGCGCTCATAGAAGTTATGCGTCTTTTGCAGCGCCGCGCGATCCAGAAAGCGTTCGAGCACGGAAATATTGGTGTCGAATACCTTCGGCCCGATCTTGCGGCCGATCCAGTAATTCACCGTATTGCCCAGTACGGCAGCCACGAGCAGCAGCACGATCAACATGCCCAGATCCATCTCATGGCTGGCCTCGAACGCGCCGCCGATGAACAGCAGCGAATCGCCCGGCAGGAACGGAAACACCACGAGCCCGGTTTCGCAGCACACGATCGCAAACAGCACTGCGTAGACCCACGCGCCATAGTTCTGCATGAAAACGCCGAGCGACTTGTCGATGTGGAGAATGAGACCTATGAATTGAAGCAGCGTATCCAAAAGAATCCTCGAAAATTAGGCTGTGCTTTCTCAGCCCACACAAAAGCAGCCGAAAGCGTAAGAAAGAGTCGCGCCATGATACCGAAGTGACACGTCGCTTCGGTTAAGAAGCGCGCATCGTGACGCATCTTGACGGGCGACGGGCGGAACAACGGTCGGCAATCGGGTCCAACGCCCCGAATCGCTATAATTTCACGATGGTCGATCTCAACGAAACTTCCGCAGGCGCGTCCGTCGCCGTTTTGACAGCCGATGCGCCGCGTCGTTCGCGCACCATCGCGCCGCTGCCCGATCAGCTCATCAGCCAGATCGCGGCGGGCGAAGTGGTGGAACGGCCGGCATCAGTCGTGAAGGAACTGCTCGAAAACGCGCTCGATGCAGGCGCGAAAACGCTGCGCATTACGCTCGATGAAGGCGGCGTGAAGCATATCGTCGTCGCGGATGACGGCTACGGTATGCCGCCCGGCGAATTGCCGCTCGCGCTGATGCGCCACGCCACCAGCAAAATCGGCTCGCTCGCCGATCTCGAAGCCGTCACCACGCTCGGTTTTCGCGGCGAGGCGATTGCATCCATTGCGTCGGTCGCGGAGTTGTTCATCACGAGTCGTACGGAAAGCTGCCCGCACGCCACGCGCATCGATGCGCAAACGGGTGCGATCTCGCCCGCCGCAGGCGCCGTCGGCACCACAATGGAAGTCCGCGAGTTGTATTTCAACACGCCCGCGCGCCGCAAATTCCTGAAGAGCGAGCAGACCGAACTCGGCCATTGCCTCGGCGTGATCCGCCGCACGGCGCTTGCGCGCCCCGACGTCGCTATTTCGGTGATGCACAACGGAAAGGCCGTCGAACACTGGAACACAAGCGACCCGCGCACGCGCGTGGCCAAGATTCTCGGCGAGGTGTTCGAGACCGCGCATCTGCCGTTCGATGAACGCGCAGGACCGCTCGCCGTCTACGGCTGCGCCGGTTTGCCGACCGCGAGCCGTGGCCGCGCCGATCAGCAGTATTTCTTCGTCAATGGCCGCTTCGTGCGCGACAAGCTGCTCACGCACGCCGTGCGCGCGGCGTATGAGGACGTGTTGCACGGCAACCGCTATCCGACCTATGTGCTGTTTCTCGACCTACCGCCGGAATCGGTCGATGTGAACGTGCATCCGTCGAAGATCGAAGTCCGCTTCCGCGATTCGCGCTCCATTCACCAATACGTGTTCCATGCCGTGCAGCGGGCGCTGGCACGGCAGGCGGGGGCATCGCCGGAAACGACGTCGGGCGGACACGCGGCGCAACTCACGCCCACGGGCGAGTCGTCGTTCAGCGCGAAGCCGTTCACCAGCGCGCCGCCGACGCTGAATCTGAAAAGCGAAAACGGCACCAACTGGATGCGCCAGTCGCGGATGACGCAAGGCACGTTGCCCGTCGAGCAGCCTCTGGCGCTCTACGATGCCTTGTTCGGGCGCAAGGACAGCGGCGCGGGGACCTCCTCTGCGACGACCACGCGCGAAGAGCCCGCACCGCTCGCGTGGGCGGAAAGCAAGCCGCCCGCGCCGTATCACGATCACTCGGCCGATGAACAGCCGCTCGGCTTCGCCATCGGCCAGATTCATGGCATTTACGTGCTCGCGCAGAACGCGCATGGACTCGTGCTCGTCGATATGCACGCCGCGCACGAACGCATCCTGTACGAGCAATTCAAGAACGCGCTGGCGGGTCGCGCTATTGCCGTGCAGCCGCTGCTAATTCCGGTCTCGATGACGGCGGGGCCGGTGGAGATCGGCATCGTCGAGGAAGAGCGCGACACGCTCGATGCGCTCGGCTTCGATCTCGCGGTTTTATCGCCCACGTCGATTGCGATTCGCGCCGTGCCCGCGCTGCTGAAGGATGCGGACCTGCAATCGCTCGCCCGCGCCGTGCTTGCGGATCTTCACGCATACGGCGGCTCGCGCGTGCTCACCGAACGCCAGCACGAACTGCTCGGCACGCTTGCCTGCCACAACGCGGTGTGCGCGAACCGGCGTCTCACGCTCGATGAAATGAACGCGCTGCTGCGCCAGATGGAAGCGACCGAGCGTGCTGATCAGTGCAATCACGGCCGGCCGACGTGGTTTCAGCTTACACTCGCCGATCTCGACCGGCTTTTCATGCGCGGACAATGAGCGCTTTGTCTCCGATCGCCTGTCTGCTCGGGCCGACCGCGGCCGGCAAGACCGCCGCCGCGCTTGCGTTTGCCGAACGGGATCCGGTCGAGATCATCTGTGTCGATTCGGCGCTGGTGTATCGGGAGATGGATATCGGCACGGCCAAACCGAGCGCGGAGGAACGCGCGGTGGCGCCGCATCATATGATCGATCTCATCGATCCCGCCGAGTCGTACTCCGCCGCGCAGTTTCGTGTGGATACGCTGCGGCTCGCCGGCGAAATAGTGGCGCGTGGGCGCGTGCCCTTGCTCGTCGGCGGCACGATGCTCTACTACAAGGCGCTGACGCAAGGCCTCAACGATCTCCCTTCCGCCGATGCATCCGTGCGTGCTGCGCTCGACGAAGATGCCGCACGCGATGGCTGGCCTGCGTTGCACGCGCGGCTGGCATCGGTCGATCCGGTGACCGCCTCGCGGCTCGCGCTGAATGATTCGCAGCGCATCCAGCGGGCGCTAGAAGTGTTCATGTTATCCGGGCGCGCGATGTCCGAACTGTTCGCCGCACCTCGCGTCATCGAAGACGATGCGCCGTATCGCTTCGTGCCGATCGCGCTGGAACCATCGGATCGCGCGGTGTTACACGCGCGTATCGAAGCGCGTTTCGATGCGATGCTGGTGCAGGGGCTTATCGGCGAAGTAAAGCGGCTGCGCGCGCGCGGCGACCTCGATCTGACGATGCCTTCGATGCGCTGTATCGGTTATCGACAAGCCTGGGAGTACCTTGACGGCGCTTACGACTACGACGAGATGCGCGACAAGGGCGTGTTCGCTACGAGGCAGTTGTGCAAGCGGCAGTTGACCTGGCTGAGGGCGATGCCGGAGCGGGTGGTTGTCGATTGTTGCGCAAAGGACGCGACGGAGCGGGCGCTGGAGGCGATGGAGCGGGTCATTTCCACGCCCGCTTGAAACCTTTGTGCGGAGTACGCACTAATCCATTGAACCATATGAATTGTGCACCGAATGCGTCGAGTTGGATCGGAATACTTCCACTTCAGTGGGACAGCCTGCTTGTTGTATTGGTATTGGCGGATGTAGCGCATGAGCTTCTTGTCGAGATCTTTGATGCTGTTGAATATCCCGCGCGTGATGACGTCGCGCTGGATGCGGGCAAACCCGTTCTCGACCTGATTGAGCCATGACGAATACGTGGGGG
>LELG01000192.1 GCA_001045575.1 Candidatus Burkholderia pumila | reverse complement strand
TTCGCCGACCCGCAAAGTCCATGGCAGCGTGGCACGAATGAAAAACACCAATAGCCTTCTACGACAATACTGTCCAAAAGGTACAGACCTGTCCCGGTGGAGCGCTCAAGAGATCCAGGCCGTTGCCCATGCACTGAATTCCAGGCCCCGGAAAACGCTTGATTGGAAGACAAGCCCTGGACGAATACCTAAAATCTGTTCAACAATCCGGTGTTGCGACGACGACCGGTTGAATCCGACTTGAGCGTTTCGAAGATGACTTGCGTCTCATCGTTCTTGTCGAGATCGATGGCAACGAGCTGCAAGCACTCTTTCACCACATGCCAAAGTGACTCCAGACGGGTCGATCGACTTTGCCGCCAGCAGAATCCTCCTCTTCACCCGAAAACCAGGCTTTCAATTGGGCATAAAAACAGATAAGCATCGACGATCCGATGTCCGCGTAGCGAAGTGGCCTTATCCTTGAGCGCAGTTTCCGATGGTGCCAGCCGAACCCCTATTGCATGCACAAATCTGAATGCAGCACGGTCGCTGTTTGTCGGCAGAACTTCTTTATACGCTTCGTCATCACGGTCGATCTTAGCGCGCTTGTTCTTCACCAGATCGGAAAAGCACTCGTGATATTGCCACTGGGCGCTGCATGATCTCGTGCAGTTGTCAGAAAGATCTGTAACATCATAAAATGCTGTTGCCCGTCGATCACTTGCCGGGTTTCGATCGATCCAGACGAATTGGGCATCTGTTCGAGAACAACGGCGCCGAGAAAATGCGGATGTACCGCGCCGCCTCGAAGATGCTTTGTTGTTAGTTGTTGTGTGCCGTGCGTTTCGAAATTCTCCGGTCGGTTTAACACTAATGCAAGCGGAGCTTCGTCGATATGGCTTGATTGACCGCTTGGCGCGAACGCCGCTAGAGTATCATGCTTCTGTTCGTGGCAGCGAATGCCAAGTTCGCAATCGTGCCGCCTGCGTGGGTCAAAATGATACCGCAAAAACAAAAAGCCCAGTCACAAGGACACAAGGACTGGGCTTTTTGTTTTTGCTTGAAACTGTGTGGTGGCCTGGGACGGAATCGAACCATCGACACGCGGATTTTCAATCCGCTGCTCTACCAACTGAGCTACCGGGCCAAACTTGGCTATAAAATCATAGCAGAACCAAACGACCTGCTCAAGCCCTTCAGCGAAATTTTATCGCGCGGGGGCCGCGGTCAGACCTCGTTTTTGTTCTTCCCCAGATCGACGCCGAGCTGCTTTAGCTTGCGGTACAAGTGTGTGCGCTCCAGCCCCGTCTTCTCCGCGACGCGTGTCATGCTGCCGTTTTCGCGCGCCAGGTGATATTCGAAGTACGCACGTTCGAACGTATCGCGAGCATCGCGTAGCGGAATGTCGAAGGAAATCGACGCCGTCTGTCGTCCCGCTTGCCCTTGCGCGGCGCCGCTCACGCCCACATCGGCGGAAGCCGAAGACACATTGAGCGCCGACGCCGACGGCAACGCCGCCGCTACCGGCACGCCCGATGCGCCCACACTCACCGGCGGTTTCGTGGCCGTGACGGCGGCAGGCGCGGCCGAGCCGTGTGCGAGCCCCTGCTCGACCGCCTTCAGCAGCTTTTGCAGCGCGATCGGCTTTTCCAGAAAATTGAGC
The DNA here is from genome assembly GCA_001045575.1 of Candidatus Burkholderia pumila. Classification (GTDB taxonomy): domain Bacteria; phylum Pseudomonadota; class Gammaproteobacteria; order Burkholderiales; family Burkholderiaceae; genus Caballeronia; species Caballeronia pumila. The sequence continues at coordinate 5,146 of LELG01000192.1, read as the reverse complement.
GCGCCGATCTTCGTCGCCTCGACCGCCGTGTCGATGGTCGCGTGACCCGACATCATGATCACCGGCATCGTCAGCTTGCCCTGCGCGGCCCATCCCTTCAGCAAGGTCACGCCGTCGGTATCGGGCATCCAGATGTCGAGCAGGACCAAGTCAGGTGTTTGCTGCAGGCGATAATCACGCGCCATCTGCGCATTTTCCGCCAAGTCTACCACATGACCTTCGTCGCTCAGGATCTCGGAGAGCAGTTCCCGGATCCCCATTTCATCGTCTACCACCAGGATGGTTGCCATTTAAGCTGCCCTTGTCTGCACTGTTGCTTTTGTCGTTCCGTGATTCGCGGTCTTGGCTGCGATGCCGGGAGGCGTCGCGCCCGGCGCGGCATCGTCCGCGAGTTGTAGAAACAGAATCGATATCTGCGCTCCTTCCACCACGTCCGGCGACTTCGAGCGGTTGCGGATGTCGATGCGCGCACCGTGCTCATCGACGATCTTTTTCACCGTTGCAAGTCCCAGACCCGTGCCCTTCGCTTTCGTCGTGACATATGGCTCGAAGGCGCGCGAAAGAATGCGCGCGGGGAAGCCCGGACCATTGTCCGACACCGTCAGACGCACCGCGACGCGCGCGTGGCCCGAGGCGTCGGGGTCACCATATTTTACTGTCCTCGTTTCAAGGAGGACGTGCGGTTCCGCGACTTCCGCCACCGCGTCCTGCGCGTTTTGCAGCAGGTTATGGATGACCTGGCGAATCTGCGTGGCATCGCCGCGAATGATCGGCAGTTTCGACAGATCGATCTTGATCGCGCTCTTGCCATCTTCGATGCCGTACAGCGTCAGCACTTCCGCCACCAGTTCGTTCAGTTGCAGATTGCCGAGCACCGCCGGCGGCGTGCGCGCGTACTCGCGGAAGTCATCGACCATCTGCTTCATCGCCTGCACCTGATTGACGATGGTGGTCGATGCGCGTTTTAGCACGTCCGCATCCGGCGGCGCGAGCTTGTCCGCGAGTTTCATCTGCAAGCGTTCGGCGGAAAGCTGAATGGGCGTCAGCGGATTCTTGATCTCGTGCGCGAGACGCCGCGCGACTTCACCCCATGCTACCGAACGCTGCGCGGAGATGACGTCCGAGATGTCATCGAACACGACGACATAGCCCGATGTCTGCGCGTCTTCTTCGCCATCGCTTGCTGATAAAAGCTGCGTGCCGCGAACAAGAAGCGTCAGCGGATCGTTTTCGCCGGGCACCGTCACTGCGATTTGCTGCTGCCAGTGCCCGCGATCGCCTACGGGACGATCGCTACCGATTGCGGCGGCATTGCGCTCGGCGAAGGCCTTCTTGGCCATCGCGCCGAATTCGGCGAGCGCATCGATCTGATCGAGCGATTGATTCAGCATCGCGCCGAACGGCTGGCGGAAGATGCGCGCCGCGCCGCGATTGACCGTCGTCAAACGGAATTGCCGGTCGAACACAAACACGCCCGCCGTCAGGTTCGCCAGAATACTTTCGAGATACGCCTTCGAATGTTCCAGCGCGATGCGATTGTTCTCCACCGCCGCGCGCGCCTCGGACAACTGCCGCGTCATGGCATTGAAAGACTGCGTGAGGAAGCCGAGTTCATCACGCGAATTGATCTCGCGTTTGGGCGTGTAGTCGCCTTCCGCGACTTCCTTCGTGCCTTGCGCGAGCAGAAACAGCGGACGCGCAAGCTGATTGCCGAGCGCGAGCGCCAGCATCATGGCGATGAACGTCGCCAGGAACAGCGCGAGCGTCAGCGTGCCGATGTACATCTTGCGCAAGCCCGTGCGCCCAAGCCGTTTTTCCTGATATTCGCGATAAGCGCGCTGAACGGCATCCGCGTTACGCGCCAGCGCCTGACTCACGGGCTGCTCGATCTGCAAGTATCGATCGACGTGTTGAAACTCCGTGGTCGTCGTCGGGTCCGGAATCTTGGTGACCACACGTAATCGCAACGCGCCCTTTGGCCCGTTGTCCTTCGGATTGCCGTCGAGTTCGCCTTCGATCGCGCCGTACGGACCGTCCTGCACCTGCTTGAGCATCGCCGCGGACGGCTCGTTGGTCGGCAGGAGCGCATAATAATTGCCCGATGCCTGCGCGACCGTGCGCAAGCCCAGCACGCGCAGAGACGCGCCGTTCGACGTAAGATCCTCGCGGTTGTATTGATCGCGCGGCCGCTCGAAGACGACGGCATCCTGAACGGTGTACTGATCGCGCAGCCTCAGAAGCGTGAACGTCAGCGAAGAAGGGTCCGCGCTCGCAAGTTGATCGCTCATTTGCTTGCCGCGCGTCTTGTAGTCCGCGAGCGAGTTTTCGAGCATACCGCGCCCGAGCGTGAGACCGGACGTGAGCGCGGTCTCGACGTTTACATCGAACCAGGATTCGATACTGCGCGACACGAACTGATACGAAACAATATAGATGATTGCGCCCGGTACCACGCCGACCAGCGCAAAAATCAAAGCAAGCTTGGCAAGCAGCCGTGTGCCGAAACGCTCTTGCCTCACGCGCGAGATGATGACGAAGATCAGGCTGACGACGATTAGCATGAACACCAGCGCGACCCCCACGTTGGCCGCGTACAGCCAGCCGTAGTAGCGGTCGAAGAACTCGGTATTGGCGCTCGCGAGCGCCAGCATCACGAGCAGCAGAACTGCCGTGACCGCGACTGTCGAGACGAGCAACCGGACGACAAAACTTTTCATGTCAGTACGGCCGCGACGAAATCTACTTCGCACGTTCCGTTGCCGTAAAAGAGAAACGCTTCCAATCCGAGGACAGGTTCCAGTCGCGGTTATTCACCGCATCGATCTGGAACGGCTTGGGCATCAGCGCGATGTCGAGCTGCATGCGCACCGATGCGTCGTACGTCTCACCGCCATGCACCTGATTCCGGTCGATGACATGCCATGACGTGACATGCTTGATGACTGCGAGCGCCTCCGCCAGCGATGCAAAGCGCAATTGTAGTCCGCCCGTGGACACGCGATATTCGTTCGTCAGCGGCTGATACGAAAGGCGGATGCTTTGCGATGCATTGACCGGTTCTTCATCTAACCAGTACCAGCGCGGCCGCGACAACATGAAGTCCACGGTGAAGTAAAGCGGCACGCTGCGATTCACGGCTTCTTCGAGCGCGCTGTTCAGGTCGAAGTCGAAATGCGCGTCGAGACTCCAGCCGTTATTGTCCGCCTGCAACGATGCTCGCTGCACAGAGATCGTCTCGGCGTGCGCGCTGACGGCGGCGGCTCCCATGTCCAGCCAGAGCGCCAGCGCAGTCCAGACGACGAGCGCGAGCCGAAGCGGAAAAAAGCGTTTGATCGTCACCGTTTCTGAAAGCGCGCGTAGAAGAATCCGTCGTGATCAGCGCAGGCATTCGCGTCCCGGTTTGCATGGTCCGAACCGGAGCGCGCGATGTGTGTACCGTCCGGTGAACCCAGTGCCGCTCCCGCGCTCGGTTTGAGCTTGCCAAGCGCCGCAGTCGGCAACAATTGCTCCGGCGCGTCCAATCGTACCGCATCTTCATGCTGGCTTCCAAACCAGCGGGCCTGCGCTTCGCCCTCCTCAGGGAAGATGGAACACGTGACATAGAGCAACTCGCCGCCTTTTGCGACGAGCGGCCAGAGCGCGATCAGGATGCGCCGCTGTTCTTCGACGAGCGCATCGATATCGCTCGGGCGGCGCAGCCAGCGTATGTCTGGATGACGCCGCATGATGCCCGATGCCGAGCACGGCACGTCCGCGAGAATGCGGTCGAAGGGCTGGTCGTCGAACCATGTCGAGGGATCGGCTGCGTCGCCGACCTTGATTTCGGCATGTAGCTTGAGGCGCGTCAGATTTTCGCCGATGCGTACCGCGCGCGTTTCATCGCTTTCGAGCGTGATCAAGTCGACGTTCGCCAGTTCGAGGATGTGGCCGGTCTTGCCGCCGGGCGCGGCACAAGCATCGAGCACGCGCATGCCGTCTTTTATGTCGAGCAATTGCGCTGCGCGTTGTGCGCCTGCGTCTTGCACGGAGACGACACCTTCCGCGAAACCGGGAATGCGATCGACGGGCATCGGCGTTTTCAGGCGCACCGCATGTTCGCCTGCTTTGTCCGCTTCGATCTGCTGTTCTTCTTCAGGCGCTCAAGATATTCATCGACCGATGCATGACGCGCGTTCACACGCAAGGTCAGCGGCCCTTGTTCGTTGCCCGCTTCAAGGATTCGTTGCCACGCGTCAGGCTGGCCGCGTTTGACTGCATCGATCCACCATTGCGGATAGTTCCAGCGTGCAACTTCGCTCTTGCTCGCTTCCACGATCAACGTGTCGCGCTCGCGCAGGAAGTTGCGCAGCACCGCGTTGACGAGTCCCTTTGCGAACGAGAATTCGCGTCGCGCGGAGATCGCGCTGACCGCCTGCTCGACGACTATGAACGGCGCGTACGCTTCCTCGTCCATCAACAGCACTAACACGCACACGAGCACGTTGCCGACATGCGGCGGCGCTTTGCGCACAAACTCGTGCAGCAACGCATCGCCGATGGCGAGACCGCGCATCGCGCGATACGCGATGTCCTGAATCGCCCCGCGCGCTGGTGCATGTTTGCCCGCCGCGACGATCGCCTGCAACGCCGATCCCGCGCGCACCGCGCCGACTGTCTGCGCCGCGCCATCGAGTGCAAATGCGAGCGAATCGGGGGGCGAGATGCAGTGCGGTCAATAGGGACGATGCGCGCGCCGGTTGACGTTGTGCCGCGGCGGCACCGCGTCGGGAAGGCTGATCTGCCATGTGGAAACGGGAACGGTCAGACGGTAAGCGTGTGTGCTTGCGCAAGCATTGATTATAACTGCTGGATTTGAGACTTCCGGCTCGATGGCACTTTGGCACGCGGGCGCGCGATCGGCATAGGCACGGCCTTACTACGGCCGTGCCTATGCCACACACCCGGCATGGGAGTCCGCACCGGGCGGTTCGGGAAGTTGAGGTTATGAGAGTCGAGGGACACCCAGTTGACCAAAGTAAGCAAGGTTCAGCACGCTGTTGAGCAACTGCCCACTGTTGCGCCAGCAGCGACGACTGTTGGCCGCCACCTTGCGTTTGACCACCCCGCCCGGGGCAACCCACAAGCTGTAGCCCGGAAACTTGCGACC
>LELG01000191.1 GCA_001045575.1 Candidatus Burkholderia pumila | reverse complement strand
AGAAGACCGTGACTGACTTGCCTGCTGAGTTGTGGCGATCATTGATCCGGGATCGTGGCAAGGAGCTATCCGATCATGCCCGCTTCACTGTTGAGTCCGGCGTGAAGGTATTCTTTGCCGACCCGCAAAGTCCATGGCAGCGTGGCACGAATGAAAAACACCAATAGCCTTCTACGACAATACTGTCCAAAAGGTACAGACCTGTCCCGGTGGAGCGCTCGGGAAATCCAAGCCGTTGCTAATACGTTAAAAACCTTGGACGAATACCTAAAATCTGTTCAACAATTCGGTGTTGCGACGATCAGTTGAATCCGCCCAGCCACCCATTGCCTGAGTGATGAAACGTCAACAGCGTGACGCTCGTGCTCTCCGGCATCGCCCTCGTTTATGCAACGATGAACGATCCCCAAGAGTTCAACGGCACAGTGACCAATGCGTCCGCCTCCGCGCCGGCTCCCGCAAGCGCCACGCGGGCAGACAACTGGCCCGCTTATGGATCGACGCAAGGCGGCACGCGCTATTCGATGTTATCGCAAATCAACGCGCAAAACGTGCACGACCTGAAGGAAGCATGGAGCTTCCGCACGGGCGACATGAAGGCAAGTTCAGCATCTATTACGCAGTCGCCATTGCGGTGATCGACGGCGCGGCGTGCGAAAAGCAGTTCAGCGACGCCAGGGTGCGCGACCCGGTGACAGTGGCGCTGCGCGACAAGATGAACGCCATCGTCTATCCGAAGATTAAACCGGAACAGGTCGACATAACGATCACGCTGAAGGACGGGGGCAAGCTGCACAAGTTCGTCTAGCATGCCATTGACAGCACCGAAGTGCCGATGACCAATCCGCAGCTCGAAACCAAGTTCACCGTTCTGGCCGAAGGCATGCTGTCGGCAGATCAGACGCGCGCGCTGATCGACAAGTGCTGACATGTGGAGGAACTGGCCAGCGCGGGAGATATCGCACTGGCGGCGGTGGCGCGTTGATTTTCGCGTCGATCACGCTAAAGAACATTTTCGGCCTGCCGATAACCCGGGGTAAGACGCAATGTCCCTTGGGGAGGGGTTCAGCAGATTCAGGCGATAACAAGCGCGGTGGCGTATGGCGGAACGACACCGGCAACGGCGGGTTTCTGCCAAGACCGCGTCGGGTAAAGATTCGTGGACGTCGTCCACGAATACATCGAAATCGTCGACGAGTTCATCGGCGACCGTGCTCGATTAGATGAACACGCTGCTGATTTCGCTGCAGGTGCAGTTATCGCAGATCTCCACATCGAACGCCGATAACGCCATCCAGATCAAGGAGCAGTTGCAGAACGCGGAGATGTCGCTGAATCAGGCCTGACAGGAATCGGACTTCAGCAAGGCCGCGCAAATCCAGGCCCGTTGCAGAGCGCGCAGGCAGCGCTCGCGCAATTGATGCTTCAGAGCGGCAAGACTACGGGGCTCGTGTCGGCCAACGCCTGAGTCCGAAGTCGACGCATCGGGAACGACGAATGCACGCATGTTTATCGCACCTCCGCACCTCAACCGAAAAGGAGCAAACCATGCCAGATTCGAAACACGGCAATGCGAACCCGACCAATACATACGCGCAACGATCAGAGCAAGGGGAAGGTCAAGGGCCAGCAGCAACAGAACCAGCAAAAGCAACCGATGCATCAGGGCGGTCAACGTCAAACTTAAGTCACATGCCATCGCCGCATTCACGCGCTCGTGTGATGCGGCGACGATCATCTCCAAAGCGGCACGCCTCCCGACGGGCCGCCCGGAACACCGCTTGCTCGATTCTCTTCATGGCAACTTCGATTTGAGGCCTATTATCACGAAGACTCAACGACCGCTGGCCGTGCTGCTTTCGACGCTCACAATCGCAATCGCCTCTGCTGCCCCGGCGCACGCCGCCGGTAAGGCACCCATCGGCGTGCCGGGTGCCGAGGGCGGGCCCGGCACGAGTCCGACCGACAAGGGCTTCGCGGCGGCAGGCACGGCTGCATCGAAAGGCAAGACGCCTGCGGGAAAGGACACGTAGCAAGGCGCGCGCGGCGATCACGAAGCGACTCATCGAAGAACATGGCTTCAGGTTCGTCGCGCTGGAAGCCGACTGGCCCGACGCCGCGCTGATCGATAAACACGTGCGCTGGCGTTATCGCACGAGGCCAGATGCGCAGCCGTTCAAACGCTTTCCCACGTGGATGTGGCGTAATGCCGAATTCCTGTCCTTCGTCGCGTGGCTGCGCCAGCATAACGCCGCGTTGGCCATCGGCCAACGCGGCGCGCATCGCCCGCGAGCGATATGGTTGTCTTACGGCCGTGGCAAAAAAATCCTGCCGTGTACGGACGCGCCGCGTGGCAGGCGCGCTTCGGCAAGTGCGAAAAGGCCGTCGTCACGCAGTTGCGTGATCTGCTCGAAAAGCGCCTCGCCGCGCCCGCCGGCGACCCGGTCTTTTCGATGCCACGCATAATGCGCGGCTGGTGGCATCGGCGGAACAGAACAGTACTATCGCGCAATGTATCAGGGCTCGACGGAAAGCTGGAACCTGCACGACACGCACATGTTCGACACGCTGCACGGCCTGCTCGATGCCTCCAGTCCCGATACGAAAGCCGTAGTCTGGTGGGCCCACGACTTGCATCTCGGCGATGCCTCCGCCACCGAAATGGGCCGCCTGCGCGACGAGATCAACGTGGGCATGCTATGCCGAGAGCACTTCGGCGTCGATGCCGCGCTGATCGGTCACGGCACGCACACGGGCACGGTCGCGGCCGCTTCAGACTAGGACGAGCCGATGCAGGTCATGAAAGTGCAGCCATCGCGCAATGACAGTTACGAACAGCAGTTCCATCTTGCGGGCGTGAACCCTTGCCTCGTCGAGCTGCGCGCGGGCATCCACGACAAATTGTGCGATGCGTTGCGCCGCGAGCGGCTGGAGCAATTCATCGGCGTGGTGTATCGACCGGATACGGAGTTGTACAGCCATTACGCGCAGGCCGAATTGTGGCGCGTTCGTCTGGTTCGATGAAACGCGCGCCGTGCGTGCGTTGCCGCCGTCAGCTGCCACGAAGGCCGATGAGAACGAACTCCGGAGACTTTTCCCTTCGGCGTGTAATGTAAGCTGCTGGCATCCGTGTTATGCAGATTTCACGCCAATGCTTTCCACCATTCGCAATTCGCTCGTCTGGATCTTCGAAGCCCTGGAACGCGACGAGACGTACCTGCGTCGCCGCATGTTCGATTGTGACGCCGCTTATGTCGATGGACTGCTCTGCCTGATCGCCGCGGACCGCGATGCGCCCTGAAATGGCCTGCTGGTGTGTACGTCGAAGGAGCGCCATGAAACGCTGATGGAGGATCTGCCGGAGTTGCGGCCGCATCCGGTAATCGGCAAGTGGCTGTATGTGCCGCAGTCCGATGCTGGCTTCGAGAGTACGGCGGAGCACCTGACGGCGATGGTGTTGGCACGCGACGCGCGCATCGGCATGGAGCCGCAGCCGCGCAAAACGAGCAAACGCAGCCAGAAATGACAAAACGAACGGGCATGAACGCCCGTCCGTTTGCCGATGCGGAACGCTTAAGACCACGTTGACAGAATCCTTGAACGCCTTGCCAGCCGTGAATTTGACCGGTCTTGGTGGCCGGGATGGTGATGCTTTCGCCCGTCGACAGGTTGCGGCCCGTGCGCTCGGTGCGCGCGCCGGTCGAGAACGAGCCGAAGCCGATCAGTTGTACCGTGTCGCCGCGGGTGACGGCCTGCATGATCGTGTCGAAGATGGCGTCGATGGCCGCGCCCGTGCTGGCCTTGCTGTCGCCCGTCTCGGCCGAAACGGCATCGATGAGTTCTTGCTTGTTCATATATTTACATTTTCCCTGATGGAGCGTCCGGATAGAAGCTGATTGGGCGTCACCCTACCGCATCTCCGGCAAAAGAGGCAAGTCCCCGGCACTTTGGGGGATGGCGGGAATCGGTCAAAAGTTGCTGGCCGAGCAAAGCCCCGACCGCTCTTCTGGTGGCTGTGGTGCAGCAAAATTTGTATGCGAAAGCGTCAAACCGTTAGTTGCGTATTAGTTCTTAAATAATTTCGATATCCGAAATATATGCCGCGTGGTATGTTACAGTCTCACCCCGCCAGAACAACAATACGACGATGGAATCAGAGATTTATAGGGGCTTTTCGATCTACGGCCACTAGATCGAGCCCGAGACGGGTTACGGCGCGAGCGGCACCATCGTGCGCGATGGCCGCGTGATGCAGAACAGCGGCATCCTCGACATCTTCGTCACCGACGAAGATGCGCTGCTCGCCGGTCTGGCGTGGGCGCGTGAGTGGATCGATAGTCACAGCTGATTTGCGCAAGCGGTATCACTCGAATCAAACGGAATTAAACGCGTAAAGATGCAATTGCCACGCGTTGAAAAATACTAACCGTTTAGTCAGAAAATCCCGCCTGGCTCGACTCACGGGTCGAATTAATTTGCAAGTAATTCTTTCGATATCTCTTAGCAAATCGTTACGCACTGTTGTGCGCCTTTCGATGCCGCGGAGCAAACGTTACCCTGCCCGCCGGGCCTCGGCTCTGCATTAGCGGCGAAAGCACGCTTGTCAGAATCCGCGAAACCGGCACGGCTTCGACCATGAACTCGATATAGCAGATTAGCAGATTTGTGGTTGAGCAGCATCACCGCATTGGCATCGTTGCCTACATTGCCACGCCTGTCCACTGAAGCACAACGCGTCGAGATAACGTCTGACGGTCGCAGAACTGCCGCCCGTCGCCTCGACGACATCGGTCGACGAAACCTCCAGTTGCCCGGACTTAGCCAAGTGCGTCATGGCTCGCATTACGGCTGCTCGGGTCACCTTGATCATATCTGCTCAGTATCTGCTCATTTTACAGGTAAATATTACCTTATTTGAGCAGATACTTGAGCAATTCTCGAAATTGAGCAGATTCGGGCCGCCGGTTGCTGCCATGATTTCAGGCCCGAAAACAAGAATGGCGAAGCCAACGACCCCCGCCATTTAGTTAATGATCTTTTGCGTAACATCGAACGCCGCCGCTCACCTCTCCCACCCCGAAGGCCGATTCACCCTCATACCCATTCGGCCGATACGCCGTCCGCGTATCCTCGACGCCGGCAGCACCCGCCGCCCCGCCCAGCGCCCGATTCAAAATCGCCCGCGTGCCTGGCGTCACCACATGCACGGCAGATCCGAAAACTCGACCCAGCGCACTTCATCGTATTCGCCGAGCGGACTTGGACGCGGATCCACATCTTCCGGAATGGCGACGCGATACACGCTATGCATATTGCAGCCCGCGAATGGCGGCGACCATCGGCAATTCATCGAGCCTGACCGATGCGCCCGGCAACAGCCACATCCCGCCGCGCTCCCGCACTAGCAACACTGCCTGGCGCCGCGCCAACAAGACCGTTGCCCATGATCTCATTCTCCGTCCCCTGTCGCTTCCCGGTAATTCGTTTATAGCGTGGTGCCTGTTTGAAAATGGCCAGTTTGAAAATGGCCATTGTGTGTCGATAATATCGACACGAGCCACAGCGCGAACTGCGGATCGCAAGCATTGGTTAGCCGTAGTGCAGGCATTCTCGCAGCCACCAGAACGATTCGCAATTCGTGCATGTCCCATGTGCGTACTTCTATATGTGCGGGCCACGCTTGCGAACCGTGTCAAAACGTTCGTCATCGACGAGCGCATGCAGGCCTGTCAGCTCGCACAGCGACTTCCAGAAATGCGGCGTATTCGCGGACAGATACAACCAGCTTTCGCGCGTCGGATGAATGCCCGGGAGCCCCCCCGAACGCATGTCGCGGCCGACGTCCTTCGGCTCGCTGTCGGCCCAGATCATGCGCGCGGATTGAATGGTTAATGCGCTGCGCAACAGCGATACGCCGACATACTGTCCTTTGCCCGACTTCTCACGCGCGAACAATGCCGACAACACGCTCGACACCGCCAGCGCCACCGCGTAGTAATCGACCCCCGAGCCATAACGAGCGCTTCCCCTTACGCTTGATCGAGCACGAGCCCGCGCTTGCCGTGATTCACGCCCAGAAACGCTCGGTTTTTCGCTTCGAGCGTCGAAGGATATTTGCGCAGGTTATCGCCTGCGGGCGGTTCGATCTTGATGATTTCCGCGCCCTGATCCGCGCGGGCACGTCCATGGATCTGTATGACGCGCTGAAACGCGGCGACCTCGATGTCGCCATCTGCCTGCATCCCGCATTCGCAATGCCCAAGGCGTACGACTGACATTTGCTGCGCGAGGGAACCGCTCGTGGTGTTCACGCCGGCGCGCTTTACAAACGACGATCCGCACGAATTGCTGCGCCGCGAGCCGTTCATCCGTTACAACTTCACGTTCGGCGGCGGCAAGCAGGCGGATCAGTATTTGCGGGCCGCGCAAACTGTTCAAACTGAACGCGCTGATGATGGCCATTGCGATGATGGTCGATCGCGGATTGGGCGCATCGCTCGTGTCGGATGTCGTCTCGCCTATGACGGCGGCGCTCTCCGTCGCGCGCACGGCTCATTCAGGGGCTTTTGCAGGCGCGGAAGAGGCGGTGGCATCGAACCTTAAAACAACGGGCTCTTCAAAACTTTACAGATAGTTGATATAGGCCCTCAGCCCAGGTGGCGGGGGGGGGGGGGGGAAGACGCACTTTCTTTTTATTAAAGGGGGGGAGCGCTTTTAGGTGGGTCCACCCCCCCCAAAGGGGGGGGGGGTGGGGGTCCCCCCTTGGGCCCCCTGGGTTTTTCCCTTTTTTTGTTTTGGCACTTTCTCCCCCCCCCCGGGGGGGGGGGTTTT
>LELG01000190.1 GCA_001045575.1 Candidatus Burkholderia pumila | reverse complement strand
ACGGTATTGAAATGACTGCCATGGGCATCGACACTGCTGCAGTTGACGAGGCAGTTCTCGCACGTCTTCGCCTGAGGCTTCATGGTCAAAACCACGCATGGAAAAGCTTCGATTGGGATGTGCTAAATCGGCTATACGAACCAGGCATGATTGGCAACCCCGTGAACAACGCGAAGTCCGTTGTGCTCACCGAGGAGGGGCTGCGCGAATCCGAGTGCCTCTTCAATCAACTCTTCCCTTCCCCCTCTCAAGCAGCAAAGATTGATAATGAAATTAATTTACAACTCATGGCACTAGAGAGTGAATGAAGATTCAAAGGTAACCCTTTTTGATCAACATTCTGTGATAAATTGTGCGCGATTATCGCACGCGCGTTGTTCGATGATCGCTCGCTTTGGGGGTTAATACTAGCCATTGCCTTTGATGGAGCGCCGAAACATCCACCATTCCATAACTAAACAAGCAAGTGAGCATGACTAAAACTGCACTGGAAAAGCGCGACTGGATTGCGGATCTGGAAAAAGGCTTGGCGATCCTCGAAATCTTCGACGATCAGCACGCGCGCATGACGCCCACGCAAGCCGCCACGCGCCGCTACCTGCTGACGCTGCGCATCTCGGCTACGTGCAGACGGACGGCAAACTCTTCAATCTCACGCCGCGCGTGTTGCGCGTGGGCTGGTCGTACTTCGAACGTCCTGGCTGCCGCGCATCGTGTGCAGCCTTACTTGCAGCAGTTGAGCGCGCAGATTCACGAGTCTGTTTATGTGAGCGTGCTGGATTACTGGAACTTCGTCATCATCGCGCGAAACGGCTCGACGCACGTGATGACCACGGGCTTCGTGCTTGGCGCGCACGTGCCGGCCGCGCGATATCGGGCGGCATCGTCATGCTCGCTTACCGGCCCGACGAAGCCTCCGTGCGTCGCTGGCTCGATGCCCCGAATTCAAGCCCTTCACGCCGCTGACCATCACGAACAAGGAACGTTGTACGAGAAGATCCGGCAGGCGCGTGTGGATGGATGGTTATGTCGAGATGGAGCAGCAGTTGCAGATGGGCGTGCGGGACATCGTCGTGCCGATCAAGAACCGGCATGGCGAAGTGGCGGCGGCGTTGTCGGTGAACATGCCGATCGGAAAGAAAACGAGCCAGGCGGCGCTGGCTCGCTTGCTGAAGCCGCTTCAGGAAACGGCTTTGTCGATGCTGAACATCATCTGACTTCGAAGCCTCAGTCGAACATATCGGGCTGCATGGCGACGAGATCGTTCCAGATGGTCTGGAAGTGCAGCCAGCCGATTAGTCGCTGCCCACGTGCTCGCGGCTGTATCTCGCGCGTTCCTCGGTCACGAGCTTCGGCGCGATGCCGGTCGCTTCGATCATCAACTGTTGTTGGCAGCAGCGCTCCAGCGCGATGAACTAGAACGCGGCAGAGTCGATGCTATGGCGGCTCGCGGTCAGCAGCCCGTGGTTCTGGTGGATTGCGGCCTTCAAACTCTTGAACGCATTGGCAACCTTGTTGTCGCCTTTCACTTCGACGGCGACCTTGCCCGCTTCATCGCCAATGACGACGTGATCCTCGAAGAACGCGCAGGTGTCCTGCGACATTGGCACGAGCGACTTGCCGAGCGCGGCGAATGCGGTGCCGTAGACTGTGTGGGCGTGGCACATCACAACGATGTCCTGATGCTGCTCGTGCACGGCGGCATACAGCACGAAACCCGCGCGATTGATCGCATGATTGCCTTTCACCACGTTGCCCTGGTGATCCGCGCAAATCAGGTTCGAGACCTTGACCTGATTGAAGTGGATCGCCATCGGATTGGTCCAGTAAAGGCCGGGATTCTCGGAATCGCGCACAGTGAGATGGTCGGCGAAACCGTAATCGAAGCCTTGCAGCGAGAAAGCACGGCACGCGCCGACAATCCGCTCCTTCAGGTATTGCCGATGTTCCGCGTGGCTGCTGAATTGCAGCAACTCGGGGAAGATGAGGCCTTCCTGCGTCGGCTGATAAATCGATACCTTGCCTTCCTGCACGATCGACTTCGTTTTGGCGGGTTTGTCGAGTACGTCGCTTATGGTTTGTCTCCGTGTCCGGTTTGTCGGGGCGGCGGCTCGCGCGATTCGTGGCAGCGAGCTTTCGTTATCGATATGGTCGTGCCGATGCGGCGGCATGACAAACGATGGGTGTTCATGGAAGGGTGAATGTGATTCATGCATGCAGGGGACACATGACAGTTATTCCTGGTGGATAGGTGAGGGTTTGCGGGATGTTGCGGTGCAGGGTGAGGAGATTCGGGAGTCGCGGCGGCCGGCGGCGGCGCAACGGCTTGCACGTGGCATCATGCTGCATCACGCTTCAGACGAAAGATGAAAATGAACAGCGAAGCCAGAAAGCAAGGCATGGGGAATCGGCAGCGCTTGCTGCTTGAGAGCAAAAAAAAAAATTTATCGAGCGCAGCCTTACATCGCGTGTCGAAGCGCAAAGAACGCAGGAGTACTTCAACGCATGCGAGGTCAATGCACATCTGGAGGAGATGTTGGCCTCCGCACGGCTAAAGCAATCACGCACCTAACTCTCCCCTAACTCCCCCTCCCTAAACTTTGTTCCCAAGGTCGCACGAAAAAGCATAAGCGACCGCATCGATCACCCATCGAACAAGGGAGCGGAAAATGAACACGAACAAATATCGCAGCGTGACCTACATGTTGCTTGCCGCCGTCGCGGCATCGTCGTTTGCGTTTGGCACGGCAAACGCTTATGCAGGCATGCTGCCGAACATCGAATCGGGGGGCAAGCCTCGCGGCCCGCCGCCTCCCACACCACCGTGCGTAAGGGTCCGTACACGGCGGTTCGGATCGGTTGATCGGCTAGGGACGCAGTGATGGAAGACCGAGGGATCGCAGAAAGCGATTGGTCAACGCCCATTGCAGTGCAAGGCTCAGTGCAAGGTATTACTCAGCCACCATGCATTGTGGGGTGACCCGGCTGTCTGGGCAGCAAGGGACCGGTCACCCCTCGCACCGTCAGTTCCCGGAAGCGGGTGCTCCCGCGTCGCCACTGCTCCAGAAGAAGCAACGAACCCGGCGGCGCACCCATTCGTCCAGACGCTGAAGGACGTTCGGCGTTTCGCAGAATCCAAAGTAGCCGCGCCATCCAATCGAGGTAAGCCCAACCGCCTTCGCCACACACCCGCCAGATCTACCACCCCGGACTTTGATGGCTATTAACTTCGCGATCATTGGCTCGCTCGTCCGTCCGGGTAGGCCTCGCATCTAATTTCTGTTCGTTAGGTCGTGGCTTGGACGCCCTTGCGTTTCGCTAGTCCTTCACCACCATCAGGTTGGACAGGGGACTCGCACCCCCAAGCTGTGTGCATGCTCGACGCACCAATGAAACGGCCGTGCATATGCAGGCCATCAACATGCGCGACCTTCACGGATCAGTTGAACCTGAACGCCGATCATGAAGCGCAATGGCAAACCGCTCTCTTTGCGATGCGCGAAAGCCACGCCGAAGCGCAGATGCACGCGGCCGAGTTGCAGCAGAACACGCAAGCCATGCTGCAAAAGCCGATTCTCGATCTCTCCGCGATCCACGCGGCGCACCTGAAAACCGAGCAGAATAATAGTCAGTTATCCGAATCATTTGCGAAAACATAGTTGACATTTTACAACGGCCTGAACGATCAGCAAAAGAAGACCTTCAGCGATGCGATGCGCCCTAGCTTCGAGAACGTCCCGAATCACGCAGCGCGCCCATACGACCCGCGCACCGGTCTTTGAGCGCAAAAAAAACGGACCGGAAAGCGCGAGGCAACCGGTCCGGTCGCGCCAGTCAGTGGCAGGCAGTCTGGCGTGGACGTGACTTTAAATGCACATCACATGCCAGGCGCGCAAAGCCCGTGCAGCAAAGCATTAATCCGCAAAATGTTGGATGCCGGCCCAACGTTTCGCGCAGTGACGTTCGGTGCAAACATGCATCGAAGGAGATGACATCATGATCAGGCACATTCTGGTTGCTATCGGCTCGGCCCATAGCGAAGCGGCGCTGACCATCGAAAAGGCGCGGGACAGCGGCGCGCGGCTCACCGCGATGCATATCGTCGATCGCATGCCGTGGTGAGCGAGCGGTTCGATCGAAAGCGACTGCACGCACACCATCGAGCATATCGATGCACAAGCGCGCACAATTGCCGAACGCGCGATCAGAACCATGCGCCACGCGGGCATCGAAGGCATGTGCGTCACCATCGATTTCCCGAGCCTAACGACACGCGCCCGCGTGATTGCCCGCGCGGCGCGCGAACTCGATGTGGACCTGATCGTCGTGGGCCGTTCGCATCGAACGAACTGGCGCTTCTGGCGCGAACGCGTGTCCGATGCCGTGAGCCATCGCAGCAACCGCCGCGTGCTGATTGCATCGAACGGTGCCGCAAACGTTGAAACAAAAGCGACACCGTTGAGCTATACCATTGTCGATTCGACTCAAACGACATGACTTCAACGATATAAAAGGACACGCCCCATGCCCGATCGTCGAACGCTGCTCAAAGGACTGCTCACCGGCGCGGGTGTCCGCTCACCGGTTCACGCATGGGCGATGTGCTCGCGCAAAGCACAGCGCCCGCGGTCGTCACGTCGGACAAGCTGCGACCGTTCGTGCCCGTCGGCGTGATGAGCGGCGATGTCACCGCGACTAGCGGCATTGTCTGGAGCCGCGCGGACCGGCCTGCGCGCATGATCGTCGAGTATTCGACGGATGAACCCTTCAGGACGTTTCAGCGTCGCATCGGGCTAGCGGTATTGGAAAGCATGGACTTTACGGGGCGTATCGACGTCACGAATCTCTGCTCTGCTGCCCCCGGTACGAAACGTATTATACCACATCCGCTTTCAGGATTTCGTCGACGGCAAGATTTACAGCGAACCGGTCAAAGGCCGGTTGCGCACGGCATCGATCGATGCGAGCAAGCCCGTCACCTTCGTCTTCTCGGGCGATGAAGCGGGGCAGATCTGGGGCATCAACGAACGCTTCGGCGGCTATCGCATCTATGAAGCGATGCGCCGCGAACAGCCGGATTTCTTCATTCACTCGGGCGGCCAGATTTACGCGGACAGCGTGATCGAACGGGAAGTGAAGCTGCCCGATGGCACGATGTGGACTAACATCGTCACCGAAAGCAAGGCGCATGTCGCACAGACGCTCGCGGATTATCGCGCGGCCTTCGCGTATAACCAGCTCGATGTGAACAAGCGCCGCTTCGCAGCCGAAGTGCCGTTCCTCGTGCAATGGGACGATCACGAAGTACGCAACAACTGGTATCCGGGCCAGCAGATTGGCGACGCGGAGAAGCGCTATCAGACGCGCGCCATCAATCTACTCGAAGCGCGCGCGAAACAGGCGATGTTCGAATACAACCCGTATCGCATCAATCAGATCGATCCGGAGCAAATTTACCGCGCGTTTCAGTTCGGTCCGCGGCTCGACGTCTTTATGCTCGACGAGCGTTCGTATCGCGCGGTCCGAATTCGCCGAACAAACAGGCGCGGTTCGATGCGGACGGCGCATTTCTAGGCTCGCGTCAGACGGAATGGCTCAAGGCATCGCTTAAACAGTCAACGTGGAAGGTGATTGCGAGCGATATGCCCATTTCGTTCGTCGTCCCCGATGCGAATCCCGATGTGCCGAAGGGCACGTTCGAAGCGTGGGCGAACGCGGACAATGGCACGCCGCTCGGCCGCGAGCTGGAGCTGAGGGAGATTCTCGGATTTATCAAGCGCGAGGACATCAAAAACGTGGTGTGGGTCACGGCGGACGTGCACTACGCTCAAGCCACGCATTACGATCCGTCACGCGCGCAGTTCAGCGAGTTTAAGCCGTTCTGGGAATTCGTAGGAAGACAGATCAATGCGGGCACCTTCGGCCCTGAGCTTCGCTACGTCAGCATTCTAAAGGACAATCCGCAGAATCAGTCGCCCGCCGCGATGCAGCAGTACTACGGCCGCGCGAAGATCGATCCCGCGAGCCGCGCGATGATGGTCTCTCTGCATGATCTCAACGGCAAGTCACTCTGGGAAATCAGGCTCAATACCGAAGCCTAAATGCAACGCAAATCGACGAGCGTCGCTTCGATGGCTTCATCGAGCGGCGTATGCGGTTCGTGTCCAAGCGTCTGCACAAGCCGCGCGTTGTTCATGCGAACCGGCGTGCGCCATAAATAACGCATCTCGCGGAGTTCACGCAGCATCGTATTGAGCGAGGCAAGCGTCATCAGCCACCACGGAAACGCGCTGATTGGCGGCTCGCGTCCCGTGCGCCGCGCGACGACGCGTCGAATTCCATTCGATGCCGTCGTTGCCGGATGCCGGCAAGCGCCGCGTTAGCCCACGCACGTGCCAGCTCGCTTCGCGCAACTGCCGCGCCACTTCGCCGCCGATACCGCCCGTCGCGCCCAAAACAAGAACCGTCTGTGACATGCCGCGCTCCAATGAATATGCCGATGAGCCCATTCTCCGCGCTTTCAAAGCACAATAAAATTAGCGAATCTTGTTGATCCGATATACAAATTCATATGGCAGAAAACATCGGCTGGGAGCTTTATCGGACGTTTCTCGCGGTGTTTCAGGAAGGCTCGCTGTCGGGCGCGGCGCGTGCGCTCGGTATCACGCAGCCGATGGCGGGGCGGCATATCGAAGAGCTCGCACGGGCGTTGAACGTCAGCCTGTTCGACGGCTCAACGTGTCTGGCGCAAGCACGACAGTAGGCCGCATCGTCTCGATACCCACATGGTCTCTCTAACGATCCCGACTTTGAGGCCAAGGCGGCCGATGTGATCGGCCTGTACCTGAACCTACCATTGCATGCGGCGGTGTTCTGCGTGGACGAGAAAACGGCCATTCAGGCGCTTGATCGCAAAGACCGGATGTTGCCGCTCTGGCCCGCATCCA
>LELG01000019.1 GCA_001045575.1 Candidatus Burkholderia pumila | reverse complement strand
TTGTTGTCTTCAAAAAGCAACTCTTTGACGCAGGATAGTCGGTCTATAGTTGCATCGGCAATCAAGCGTAATGACACAACAGGTAGGACCGGGACGCGTGAAACCTGAAAATTCCAACGAGCTTCGAACTCTTAAGTGGAATGAGGCACGAGTCAGCGGATTTCATAGGGACCCGCAGCGGAGGTATGGCTGCAACAAGGTCGCATATAGAGCTGCAACTTATCCTGCTCTGTCAGTCACGAGAAAGCTGGTGCAAAAGGGGCCGTTCATCAATCAGGGAACTTTGAACTAACTGCCCATACCCGGAGGAGTTTGGGTGCCCGCCGGGGACCTCTGCCTCCGCTGTCAAGGACGCGATGCGTTTTCCGCCGCTCTCCCATGTCGAGAACTCCGGCTTACTCAGCCGCTCCTCTCCGTTCGTCCGCCGCCGTACTATGCCCGCTGCTAACTCCTGCACGGCGATCAACCACCCTTGCGAGACGTTCAGTCCTGAGTCCAGGACACTGCGCAGGCCTCCCGAGATAAGCCCAACCGCCTTCGCCATACACCCGTCAGATCTACCACCCCGGACCTTGATGGCTATGGACTTCGCGATCATTGGCTCGCTCGTCCGCCCGGGTAGGCCTCACATCTGGTTTCTGTTCGTCAGGTCATGGCTTTGCTACACGTTTCCTTCAGACCCCGCCTCGCGATGACGCCCTTGCGTTTCGCTAGTCCTTCACCACCATCAAGTTGGACAGGGGGACTCCAACCCCAAGCTGTTGCGCAGATCGGCGCACCAAAAATAGCGCCCGAAGGCGCCTTTCAGCAGATACAGCGTATTACCCGCTTGTTAAACTTGTGGCGGATGCCGACCAGCGCTGCAGCCAGTTCCACCTGCGCTGCAACCTGGTTCTGTTCGACGCGACGACGGGTTCAGGCCCGTTGATGTTCGCAACAGCGGCGCGGTTCGTCGAGTCCGTGCCGCTGGCGTGCTGATACATGTCATCGACCTAGACGTCGGTGCGCTTTGACAGGAAGTAGTCGACGCCGATCGTGCTCTGGTGGTACTTGGCATCGCCCAGACCGTAGCTCTTCGTGTAGTCGTAAGCCGCGCCAACCAGCAGTGCCGGAGTCAACTGATACTTGAAGTTGATTGTGGCGTTGTGGAACTTGCCCGTGCCGCCCGTGTAGCCGCCCGTCGGGATCAGGCCAGCGCCTGCTTCCGAACCGACATCCTTGAACTGCGTGTTGCTATACGTCGTCGCGCCGAACGTTGCCGCGCCGAATGTGTACGCGCCGCCAGCCAAAATCACCTGATACGTGTGAGCCGATGCATAGCCCGAGATCACGCGGCTTGCCGGGAAGTTGTTCGCCGTCGGCGTTGCCGTGGTGCCACGCGAGTTTGCGTTGTTGCCCCAGAACGAGAAGTTCGGGTCCTTGGCGTTCAAATATGGTCTGCGCCCAACGACAGCGGGCCTTGCGCGTAGCCGAAGCCAACCGACCAGATCTGGTTGCGGTTGAACGGGCCAGCCTGGCCGTCAAGACTATACAGGCCGCCGAACGTGAAGCCGGCGTACGTAGTTGGCGCTCGTGAAACTTGATCGCGTTGTTGACGCGGTTAGAGTTGTTCATGTTGTCGAGGTCGCCCGGGTGCGCGCCGTAGCCCGTTTCGAATGCGCCGGTGAAGTCCACCATGGGAGTCGTACTGACAACCCAGCGTGACCGTACCGAATTGCGACGACAGACCGACATATGCCTGACGGCCGAACTCATCGTCGCCCTAACCCAGCGTGCCGTTGAACACGCTGAAGCCGTTTTTCAACACGAAGATGACCTTCAGACCGCCGCCCAAGTCTTCCGTGCCGCGCAGGCTCTAGCGGCTGCCCTGCCCTTGCTGGTGAAGAAGTTGTGCTGGCCGCCAGTGTTGTTCGTGTAGGCGATGCCTGCGTCGATAATACCGTACAGCGTCACGCTGCTCTGCGCATGTGCGGCACCAGCGAAAGCGCCCAATGCAGCCAAAGCGAGAAGCGATTTTTCCATTGAATGGATCTCCAAGAGTGATTGCGACTTTTGGCAGAGTTTTACTGTTCCATGTCAGTGTGTTGACGGTCCCTGCCGAGTTACTTTTTGACGAAGTTGCAAGTAATGTAACAAATAGGGCATGTGTAACAAAGAGAAAACCGGCCGTTCGGTTAAGTTCGTGTGATGTTTACGCAACATGCGCTAAGATCTTAGTTTTGCAGGATTTTTCGACCGGTGTTTGCCCTAATTCACTTATTGGCAGACATTCTGAAGACGTCTTCCGGCGTCTCGATAAAGGTGAATAAAGATTACTGCACGTTAGCGACGTGATGAACAACGTAAAAGAGGTGAGCCATGACGATCGATGAAGTCATCAGCAAATTTGATCGTGGACTACGTTCAATGGTCGGCATCAGCCGGATGTCGCGGCCCATTCCGAAGTCCAATGCAAGCGACTTGTTGGCGGATGAACCGCAACTGACGGACAAGGAGCGTACGCATGCCGCGGGCTTGATGCGCGTGAATCATGTCGGCGAGGTATGCGCGCAGGCGCTTTATCAGGCGCAGAAACTCGCAACGCGTTCGCCGGAACTGAAAGCGCGTTTCGAAGAAGCGGCGCGCGAGGAAGAAGACCATCTCGCATGGACGTCGAAGCGGCTGAAAGATCTGGATTCGCGTCCGAGCCTGTTGAATCCGCTGTGGTACGCGGGGGCGCTGGCGATCGGTTTCACGGCGGGACGCTTTGGAGATCGCGCAAGCCTCGGCTTTATGGCAGAGACGGAGTGTCAGGTCGAGCAGCATCTCGATGGCCACATGCAGACGCTACCCGCGAACGATCACGCATCGCGCGCAATCGTGGAGCAGATGCGTATAGATGAAGCGTCGCACGCGGCGGCCATTCGTGAAGACGCGAGCGAAGTGCCGTTTCCGGTGCGCACGCTGATGCGTGTGGCATCGAAAGTCATGACGCGTACTGCGTACTATCTATAAGAAAATAATAAGAAGATGCCGGAGCCGCATGACATTCGGTGCTCATGATCTAAGTCCACCTGCGGGCGCAAAACGGCCGGAAGAACAGTTACATTTCACATAGATTTCCGGCCCATTTCATCCTTTACCTTCACATCCCGCTTTAGCGCTTTCATTCGTAATGATTTTCTCTTTTCCGTCACTTTGAACTTCAGCGCTAAGTCTTTGTTCTAGCTGTAAAAATCCGTCAAAAAAAGTTACGCGTCTTGACCGAGGAAATGGGTTCCTCTAAAGTGGGAAGCAGTGGCAGAAAGTGGCGCTTTGTGTGATCCAAAGCCTGTTTTTAGCCAAATTCGCGGCGGGACGGATGCCGGTGTGTGGGCATCGCTAACGGGGAGAAGGGCGAGTGTTTCAAGGGGCGTCGGCGCTGACGCTCGATGCGAAAGGGCGGATGTCGATTCCCTCTCGCTATCGAGATGCACTGCAAGTACAGACAGAAGGCCGGGTGACGCTCACGAAGAGCCCGGATGGATGCCTATTGCTGTTTCCGCGCCCGGAGTGGGAAAAATTCCGCGCGAAAGTCGCCGCGCTTCCAATGGATGCCATCTGGTTTCAGCGCATCTTCCTCGGCAATGCAATGGACGTCGAACTGGACGGTTCGGGGCGCGTGCTCGTGTCGCCCGAACTGCGTTCTGGCGCAGGTCTGGAAAAAGACGTGACGCTGCTCGGCATGGGCGAGCGTTTTGAAATTTGGGATTCGCAGATGTACACAGCGAAGGAAGCCGCGGCCATGGCGCAGGGTATGCCCGAGTCGCTCAAGAGCTTCACTTTCTGACGCGGCGCTAAAGACATGGCACCGGCGATGGGAAACGAATTGCAGCATTGCACGGTGCTGCTGAAAGAAGCAGTGGATGCGCTTATCACGCGTACGGACGGCATCTATATGGATGGCACGTTCGGTCGTGGCGGTCATAGCCGTGCGGTGTTGCAGCGGTTGGGAGAAGCGGGGCGGCTCATCGCTTTTGACAAAGACCCGCTGGCTACCGCCACGGCGCAACAGATACAGGATTCGCGCTTTTCTATCGTGCACGACAGCTTCGCGTCCATGCGCGACGCGGCCGCCGAACGGGGAGTGCAAAAGGTGTCGGGTGTGTTGCTGGATCTGGGCGTGTCGTCACCGCAAGTGGACGACCCGGAGCGCGGCTTCAGCTTCCGCGTACAAGGTCCGCTCGACATGCGGATGGATCCGACTCGCGGTGAGTCGGCGGCTGAATGGCTCGCATGGGCCACGGTGCAGGAAATCACGGAGGTGATCCGAGATTATGGGGAAGAACGGTTTGCTTTTCAGATTGCAAAGGCGCTTGTTGCTCGCCGGGCAAAGTCCGAGCATCTTGGGCTTCTCGACAGCACGCGCGAGCTTGCCGAAATCGTGGGTCACGTCGTCAAAACCCGTGAGAAGGGCAAGGATCCGGCAACCCGCACCTTTCAGGCTATACGGATTCACGTCAATCAAGAGCTTGCGGAACTGCAGGTAGTTCTGGAATCGGCACTTTCCATGTTGGAGCAAGGGGGGCGGCTGGTCGTGATCAGCTTTCATTCGCTCGAAGACCGGATTGTCAAGCGGTTCATGCAAGCGCAATCCAGTGCGCCGCAGATGGACCGTCGTTTGCCGATCCGCGCGGTCGATCTGCCAAGCGCACCCATGCGCGTGGTAGGCCGCGTGTTTCCGAGCGAAGCTGAAGTGACCGACAACTCCCGCGCACGGTCCGCGGTTATGCGTATCGCGGAGCGGATCGCGCCATGAACCGGCTCAACATCTTTCTGCTGATCGTCGTGCTCGGATGTGCGTTGTCGGTCGTCAGCGCCACCAACCAGCAGCGCCAGGTGTTCGTCGAATTGCAGCGGGCGCAGTCGCAGGAATGCCAGCTTCAGCAGGATTATTCGCAGTTGCAGTACCAGCAGAGCGCGTTGTCGAAGACATCACGTATCGAGCAATTGGCTACCACTTCCCTGAAGATGCAGCCCGTGACGACCGGCCATACGCAATATCTCACTTATGACGCGGCAACCAACAAAGCCCCCATGCCGGCGCCGCTCCCGGCATCGGCGCCGCCTGCTCGGGGAGCCAAGTGATGAAAAAGCCCGCCAGGCAAGTCGACATTCCGCATACGCCGAACCCGCTCCTCGCGGTTCGCCTGCCGATGTGGCGCTCGAAATTCGTCGTTTTCCTCCTGTTCATGGCGTTCGTGGCGCTGGCTGCACGCGCGTTCTGGATTCAGGGTCCGGGCAACGCGTTCTTCAAGAAGCAGGGCGAGAGCCGCTATCAGCGCACGCTCGAAATGCCGGCCACGCGCGGACAGATCCGTGACCGCAACGGCCTCGTGCTCGCCACGAGTCTGCCGGTGAAGGCAATCTGGGCCATTCCCGAAGCCGTGCCAAATGACCTCGGCGCGGACAAGTTCGCGCAGTTCTCGAAATTGCTCGACATACCGCAAAAGGAACTGCGCGCGAAACTGTCCGTTGACAAAACCTTCGTCTATGTGAAGCGTCAGGTGCCGATGGACGTCGCCAAGCAGGTCGCAGATCTTGACATTCCCGGCATCTATTCGCGCGGCGAATATAAACGCTTCTATCCCGAAGGCGAAATCACCGCGCATCTGATCGGCTTTACTAATATTGAGGACAAGGGGCAGGAAGGCGTCGAGCTGGGCGACCAGAACGTCCTCGCCGGCACGCCGGGCATGCGCCGCGTCATCAAGGATCGCCTGGGCCATATCGTCGAGGATGTCGATGAGCAGGTCGTGCCGCACAACGGCTCGGACGTCGAGCTCTCGATTGACAGCAAGATTCAGTACATCGCGTACACAGACCTGAAAGCGGCCGTCGAGAAGGCGAAGGCGAAAGCCGGCGCCGCCATGGTGATCGACGTGAAGACAGGCGAAGTGCTCGCGCTCGTCAACTATCCCACCTACAACCCGAACGACCGCTCGCGCATGACCGGCGAGCAACTGCGCAACCGTATCCTGACGGACACTTTCGAGCCAGGCTCGATCATGAAGCCGTTCACTGTTTCACTCGCGCTGGACTTGCATCGCGTGACGCCGAATACGCTGGTGGAAACCGGCGGCGGCCAGTTCATGCTCGACGGCGCGCGCATCACCGACGACGCGGGTTTCGGCACGCTCACCGTCGGCGGCGTGATTCAGAAATCGAGCAATATCGGCGCGACCAAAATCGCCATGCAATTGCGCCCCGAAGAAATGTGGAACATGTACACGAGCATCGGTCTCGGACAGGCGCCCAAGGTCGGTTTCCCGGGTGCGGTGACGGGGCGTCTGCGGCCGTGGAAAAGCTGGCGCCGTATCGAACAGGCGACCATGTCGTATGGCTACGGTCTATCAGCGTCGCTGTTCCAGTTGGCGCGTGCATATACGGCTATTGCAAATGATGGCACCATCCTGCCGGTTTCCATCTTCCGCACGCCGGGCGATCAGCCGCCGGTCGGCCAGCAAGTGTTTTCGCCAACCACTGCGTGCGAGGTTCGCGCAATGCTGGAAACCGTGGTGTCGAAGGGCGGCACGTCGCCGCATGCGGCGGTGCCGGGCTATCGCGTCGGCGGCAAGTCGGGCACCGTGTACAAGCACGGAGGCCATGGCTACGATCACTCGAAGTACCGCGCATCGTTCGTCGGCATGGCGCCGATGCCGAATCCGCGCATCGTCGTAGCCGTTTCAGTCGATGAACCAATGGCTGGCAGCCACTTCGGCGGTCAAGTGTCGGGTCCGGTGTTCTCGGGCATCGTCGGCGATACGCTGCGCGCGCTGAATGTGCCGCCAGATATGCCGGTTAGGCAGATGGTCATGACGGACGTTTCGAATTCCGATACGCAGCCGGCCGCGCAAAAACCGGCCAATACGAATAACGCGAACACGGCGAAGAAAGTCGCTGTTTCGAGCAATACGAAGACGCATCCGGGAGTCGTGCGATGAGCGCGTTGCCCGGTCAAGGCAATATGCAGAAGGAAGTTTTAAACGCCGTCGATTGGCTGCGCGGGCACGCGCAATCCAACGCGCAACTCCATGCCGACACGCGTTCGCTGAAAATCGGCGATGTGTTCCTCGCTTACGCCGTCGATGGCGCGGACAACCGTCCTTATCTCGATGCCGCGTTGAACGCGGGCGCGGCGTGCGCGCTGTATCAGCCGAAAAATTTCGCGAGCCACTCTGACGCGTCCAAGACGCTTGCAGTGAAAGCGTTGAACGAACTCGCCGGTCCGATCGTCGCCGCGTGGTATGGCGAACCGAGCGCGTCCATGCTGACGGTCGGCGTGACGGGCACCAACGGCAAGACTTCGTGCAGCACATGGATTGCAACGGCGTTGTCCGCGCTCGGCTGTCCGTGCGCGATTGTCGGGACGCTGGGCATCGGCTTCCCGGCCAAGCTCGCGCACACCGGTTTCACTACGCCCGACGCGCCGCAGCTTCAGCGCAATCTCGCGCAGCTCAAACGCGAAGGCGCGGAGTGTGTGGCAATGGAAGTGTCCTCGCATGCGCTGCATCAGGGGCGCGTGAACGGCGTGGATTTCGATATCGGCATCTTCACGAATCTCACACAAGATCATATCGACTACCACGGCACGTTCGATGCCTACGAAGCCGCAAAAGCGCGTCTTTTCGCATGGCCGACGCTGAAGACCGCTATCGTCAATCGTGACGATGCGGCGGGTCAGCGTCTGATCGAATCACTGCGCGGCAAGGTGCGAACGATTGCGTACGGCGTCAAAATGCCGGCGAGCGCCGCGCCCAGTGCCGACACTATGCTGCTCGCAAGCCACGTGCGCGCGACCGCGACGGGTACTGCGTTTCACCTGTCGTCGGACTGGGGCGAAGCGGAAGTCGAAGTCGGCACGCTCGGCACGTTCAACATGAGCAACCTGCTTGCCGTGCTCGGCGTGCTGCTTGAAATCGGCGTTCCGTTCGATGCCGCGATTGCGAGTACCACAAAGCTCGAATCCGTGAATGGACGCATGGAGTGTCTCGGCGGACGCGACGAACCGCTGGTCGTTATCGACTACGCGCACACGCCCGACGCGCTCGATAAAACGCTCGTCGCGCTGCGCCCGATTGCGCAGGCGCGCGGCGGCAAACTCATCTGCATGTTCGGCTGCGGTGGAGATCGTGACGCAAAGAAGCGCCCGTTGATGGGCGAAATCGCTGAACGTCTCGCGGATCAACTCGTCATCACGAGCGATAACCCGCGCAGTGAAGAACCCATGTCGATCATCGACCAGATCACGGTCGGCATGAAGGACGCGAGCCGCTCGCGGCGTATCGAAGATCGTGCGAGCGCAATTCTGCAAGCCATTCGCTGCGCGGCGCGTGAAGACGTCGTCGTGCTCGCCGGCAAAGGCCACGAAACCACGCAGGAAGTCATGGGCAAGAAGCGCACGTTCTCGGATCAGGATCACGCGCGCCTCGCTCTTGCAGCGCGCGCGACGCAACCGCAATCGCCTTCGCAAATATCGCAGACGCTACAACGCGGAGGCACCAAATGAGCATGTTCACTTTGCGCGAAGCCACCGCGCTCATTCCGGGCGGCACGTTCATCGGCGATGAAAACATTGCGATCGAGCGCATCGTGACGGACAGCCGCGGCATTCAGGCCGGGGATCTGTTCGTTGCGGTGAAGGGCGATCGCTTCGATGCGCATGATTTTCTCGATCAAGTTGCGAAGAGCGGCGCGGCAGCGGCGCTCGTGTCACGCGATCTAAGCAACGCCAATGCCTGGCCGCTTCCGGTCATCAAGGTAAAGGACACGCGCACGGGTCTCGGTGCGCTGGCGCACGGCTGGCGCGCGCGTTTCAAGATGCCACTCGTTGCGGTAACCGGCAGCAACGGCAAGACGACAGTTAAGGAAATGATCGCGTCGATCTTTGCGGCTGCCGTTGGTGAAGTGTCGCGTTTGGCGACGGCGGGCAACTTCAATAACGACATCGGTTTGCCGCTGACGTTGTTCCGTCTCGATGCGAAGCATCAACTCGCGGTCGTCGAACTCGGCATGAATCATCCGGGTGAAACGGAAGTGCTCGGCAAGATCGCAGCGCCGACGGTTTCCGTCGTCAACAACGCGCAGCGCGAGCATCAAGAATTCATGGCAACGGTGGAAGCCGTGGCGCTCGAACATGCATCGGTGATTCACGCGCTCGGCGAAAACGGCACCGCCGTATTTTCCGCCGACGATCACTACGCCAGCATCTGGCGCGTCGCCGCGACGGGCAATCCGATCATCGACTTCGCATTGACCGACGATGCATCGAAGGCCGCCGTCACCGGCACGCTCAAAGGCAAGACGGTCCACATGCGCACGCCGCAAGGTGAAGTCGATATCGCACTGAATGTGCTCGGCGAACACAACGCGCGCAACGCACTGGCGGCAACGTCCGCAGCGTTCGCCGCAGGCGTTTCCCTCGACGCCATCAAGCGCGGCCTCGAAGCGTTCCAGCCAGTCAAAGGCCGCTTGCAAGTGAAGCGCGCGCTCGACGGCGCGACGCTCATCGACGACACGTACAACTCGAATCCGGATTCGATGCGCGCCGCCATCGACGTGCTCGCTTCGCAGGCATCGCCGCGCGTGCTCATCATGGGCGACATGGGCGAAGTCGGTGAGGAAGGTCCGGCGTTTCATCGTGAAGTCGGCGCGTATGCAGCGGAGCGCGGCATCGACGCAATGTTCGCGTTGGGCGCAGTAAGTGTCGATTCAGTGAACGCTTTTAACGCGAAGACATCGAAGGAAACCGCGCAGCATTTCGACGATGTATCGGCGCTTGTCGATGCATTGTCATTGTATCAGGCCGGTTACGGCAACGCCGCGACGTATCTCGCAAAAGGTTCGCGCTTCATGAAGATGGAGCGCGTGGTGGATGCCTTGATGAATCCACAACAACCCGCAGCGGGCGCTACGCCCGCCGCACACTGATTCAGAAAGAGAAGGACCAGCATGCTACTCGCCCTCGCGCAATGGCTACAGAATGACGCCAGCTTCATGCGCGTTTTCACCTACATCACGTTCCGCGCAGTCGGCGCCACGGCGACGGCGATGTTGATCGGCCTCGTCTGCGGCCCGTGGGTCATCCGCAAACTGACGGCGATGAAAGTCGGCCAAGCCGTGCGTAAAGACGGCCCGCAAACGCACCTCTTCAAGTCCGGCACGCCGACCATGGGTGGCGTGCTCATTCTCATCGGCATCGCGGTTTCCACGTTGCTTTGGGCCGACCTCACGAACCGCTTCGTGTGGATCGTGATGCTGGTCACGTTCGGCTACGGTATCATCGGCTGGGTGGATGATTACCGCAAGGTCGTCTACAAGGACCCGCGTGGCATGTCGTCGCGCGAAAAGTATTTCTGGCAATCGGTCATCGGTCTGTTCGCGGCAGTGTATCTCGCGTTCAGCGTGTCCGAAGCGAACAACGCGCGCGTGTTCGATCTGTTTATGGCGTGGGTGCGCAGCGGTTTGTCGCTCGCCCTTCCAGCACGCGCCGATCTGATGCTGCCGTTTCTCAAGTCGATCACGTATCCGCTGGGCGTGTGGGGTTTCATCGCGCTGACGTATCTGGTGATCGTCGGTTCGAGCAACGCCGTCAATCTCACCGATGGTCTCGATGGCCTCGTCATCATGCCGGTCGTGCTGGTCGGCGCATCGCTCGGTGCGTTTGCCTATGTGATGGGTTCATCGGTTTATTCGAAGTATCTGCTGTTTCCGCACATTCCCGGCGCCGGCGAACTTTTGATCTTTTGTTCCGCAATGGGCGGCGCCGGGCTGGCGTTTCTCTGGTACAACACGCATCCCGCGCAAGTTTTTATGGGCGATGTCGGCGCGCTCGCGCTCGGCGGCGCGCTCGGCACGGTCGCGGTCATAGTTCGCCAGGAAGTCGTGCTGTTCATCATGGGCGGCGTGTTCGTGGCCGAAACGCTCTCGGTGATGCTGCAAGTCTTCTGGTTCAAGTTCACGAAGCGCCGTTATGGCGAAGGCCGCCGTTTCTTCAAGATGGCACCGCTGCATCACCACTACGAGTTGTCCGGCTGGACCGAAACGCAAGTGGTGGTGCGCTTCTGGATCATCACGTTGATGCTGTGCCTGTTCGGTCTTTCGACGTTGAAGCTGCGTTGATTTTTTCCAAAAAGGTTAAAGCGATGTTTGGCGAGAAGTTTTCCGGTCGGCAAAATCCGATGGTGCTCGTGCTTGGACTGGGTGAATCCGGTCTGGCGATGGCGCGCTGGTGCGCCAGGCACGGTTGCCGCCTTCGGATTGCGGACACACGCGAAACGCCGCCGAATCTCTCCGAACTCGCGGTCCACAAGATCGATGCGGAATTCGTCGGCGGCGCGTTTTCGCTGGCGTTGCTAGATGGCGATATCGAACTCGTGGCAATCAGCCCGGGCCTTTCGCTGCTCGCCAATAATCTCGCGCCGTTAATCGCCGCAGCGAGTGAGCGCGGCATTCCGGTGTGGGGCGAACTGGAGCTGTTTGCGCAGGCGTTGGCATCGCTTGGACAGAACGGGTATCAGCCGAAGATCATCGCGATTACGGGTACGAACGGCAAGACCACGACAACATCGCTCACCGGTTTGCTGTGCGAGCGCGCGGGCAAGTCGGTGGCGGTCGCGGGCAATATCAGCCCGGCGATGCTCGACAAGCTCACCGAAGCTATCGATCAGACCGCGCTGCCGGATGTGTGGGTGTTCGAACTGTCGAGCTTCCAGTTGGAAACCGCTCACACGTTCGCGCCGGATGCCGCCACTGTGCTAAACATCACGCAGGACCATCTCGACTGGCACGGCGGGCTCGATGCCTACGCTGCCGCGAAAGGCCGCATCTTCGGACCGCTGACCACGCGCGTGCTGAATCGCGACGACTCGCGCACGATGAAACTCGCCGCGAATGTGGCGCAGCATCGCGTGGTGACGTTCGGGTTGAACGAGCCGCTGAATGTCGGCGATTACGGTTTGCTGCGCGATCACGGCATACAGTGGCTGGTGGAAGGCATCGATCAGGACGCATCGGACGAAACGCCGACGACCACGCGCCGCCGCAAGCAGGACACCAACGAGCCGAATCTCGTCAACAAACGCCTCATGCCCGTCGATGCGCTGCGTATCCGCGGCCTGCACAACGCGGCCAACGCGCTCGCGGCGCTCGCGCTGACGCGCGCCATCGGTTTGCCGATGGCCGCGTTGCTGTATGGCTTGCGCGAGTATCGCGGCGAGCCGCATCGCGTGGAAGTGATCGCGCAGATCGACGGCGTCAATTATATCAATGATAGCAAAGGCACCAACGCCGGCGCAACGGTCGCCGCGCTCGATGGCCTCGCGCAACGCGTCGTGCTGATCGCGGGCGGCGATGGCAAGGGCCAGGACTTTTCGCCGCTCGAAGCGCCGGTCGCACGCTGGGTTCGCGCGGTGATGCTGATCGGCCGCGATGCGCCGCGCATCCGCGAAACGCTGGAATCCGTCGGCGTGGAAATGCAGAATCACGCGACGCTCGAAGACGCCACGAACGCGGCCGCCAAAATCGCCGAAGCGGGCGATGCCGTGTTGCTCTCGCCCGCGTGCGCGAGCCTCGACATGTTCAGAAACTACGCACATCGCGCCGACGTGTTTCGCGGCGCGGTCGAAGAAATCGCTGCCGCGCGGAGAGTGATGCTATGAGCTGGTCGGAACGCTTCGGATCGAAACTGACGGGCCAGCGCAACGCCGTGCCGAACGATTCGCTCGGCGGCCGCGTGGCGTTGAGCGTGCGCCGGGGCATTGCGAGCGAAGTCAACGGCGTGCGTCCCGCGCGCTCGCGCATGCTCGACTACGACTACTCGCTGCTGTGGGTGACCATTGCGCTGCTCGGGCTGGGCATCATCATGGTGTATTCGGCGTCGATCGCCATGCCGGATTCGCCGAAGTATTCGTCGTACCGTGACTGGCACTTTCTCGGGCGTCACCTCATCTCCATTGCAACGGCGCTTGTCGGCGCGGTCATCGCGTTCAAGATTCCGATCAAGACATGGGAGAAGTACGCGCCGAAGTTCTTCCTGCTGGCACTGGTGCTACTCGTCATCGTGTTGATTCCGCATGTGGGCAAGGGCGTGAACGGTGCACGGCGCTGGATTCCGCTCGGCATCACGAATATGCAGCCATCGGAAATCATGAAACTCGCGGTGACCATCTACGCCGCCAACTACACCGTGCGCAAGCAGGAGTTCATGCACAGCTTCGGCAAAGGCTTTTTGCCGATGGCCGTCGCCGTGGGTTTCATCGGCGCGTTGTTGCTGCTCGAACCGGACATGGGCGCGTTCATGGTGATCGCCGCCATCGCAATGGGCGTGCTGTTCCTCGGCGGCGTGAACGGCAAGCTGTTCGGCGGTCTGGTGCTCACCGCAGTCGGCACGTTCACCATGCTCGTGTGGTTGTCGCCGTGGCGTCGTGAGCGGATCTTCGCTTACCTCGATCCGTGGGACGACCGTTACGCGCAGGGCAAGGCGTATCAGTTGACGCACTCGCTGATCGCGTTCGGGCGCGGCGAGTGGTTCGGCGTGGGCCTGGGCGGCAGCGTCGAGAAGCTCAACTATCTGCCGGAAGCGCATACCGACTTCATTCTCGCGGTGATCGGCGAAGAGCTCGGTTTCGTCGGCGTCATCTGCGTGATTTTGCTGTTCTACTGGATCGTGCGCCGCGCGTTCGAGATCGGCCGTCAGGCGCTGGCGCTGGATCGCACGTTCGCTGGCCTGATGGCGAAGGGCGTCGGCATCTGGTTTGGCGCGCAGACGTTCATCAACATGGGCGTGAATCTCGGCTTGCTGCCGACGAAAGGTCTTACGTTGCCGCTCGTGTCGTACGGTGGCTCGGGCATTTTGCTGAACTGCGTCGCGCTGGCGGCGTTGCTGCGCGTCGATTATGAGAATCGCGTCCTGATGCGCGGAGGAAAAGTATGACCGCGCAACGCAACCGCACCTTGATGGTGATGGCAGGCGGCACCGGGGGCCACGTGTTCCCGGGGCTGGCGGTCGCACACTGGATGCAGGCGCACGGCTGGCGCGTCGTGTGGCTCGGCAACGCGAGCGGCATGGAAGCAACGCTCGTGCCGAAGCACGGCATTCCGATTGAATCCGTGCCCTTCGGCGGCGTGCGTGGCAAGGGCATCAAAACCAAGCTGATGTTGCCGGTGAATTTGCTGCGCGCGTGCTCGCAGAGCTTTAAAGCGCTGCGTCGCGTGAGGCCGGATGTCGTGCTCGGCATGGGCGGCTACATCACGTTTCCCACCGGTTTGATGACGAAGCTCGCGGGCGTTCCGCTCGTGCTGCACGAACAGAATTCGATTGCCGGTCTGGCAAACAAAGTGCTCGCGCATTTGGCGAAGCGCGTGCTCGTCGCGTTCCCGAATGCGCTGCCGAACGCAGAGTGGACCGGCAACCCGATTCGCGCGGAGTTTACGCGCGCTTTGCCACCCCAAGAACGCTACGCCGCTCGTTCGGGACGTCTGAATGTGCTGGTCGTCGGCGGAAGCCTGGGCGCGGCGGCGCTGAATGAAACCGTGCCGAAGGCGCTCGCGCTGCTTTCTTCAGACGAACGTCCGCGCGTTGTGCATCAGGCGGGCGCGAAGCATATCAAAGCATTGACGGCAAATTACGCGGCAGCGGGTTTCGAAGCCGGCAGCGACGACGTGCAACTTGTTCCGTTCATCGACGACATGGCGCAAGCCTATGCAGATGCCGACCTCGTCATTTGCCGCTCCGGCGCAATGACGGTTTCGGAAATCACGGCGGTCGGCGTCGCAGCGCTGTTCGTGCCGCTCCCGTTCGCTGTCGACGATCATCAGACGACGAACGGCGCATTCCTCGCCACGAACGGCGCGGCGGAATTGATGCAACAACGAGATTTGTCGGCACAGAAGCTCGCCGACTGGTTACGCGCACAGACGCGCGTGCCGCTGGCCGACATGGCCGAGCGTTCGCGCGCGCTGGCGAAATCCGATGCAACCGAAAGAGTTGCGAACATTTGCGCCGATGTGGCCGGCGCATGTCTCAACGCGCAAGCGGAGGCACACTAGCAATGAAACATATTGTCAAACATATTCATTTCGTCGGGATCGGCGGCGCGGGCATGAGCGGCATCGCCGAAGTGCTGCTGAATCTCGGCTATCAGGTCAGTGGCTCGGACTTGTCGAGCGGTGCGGTGACCGAGCGCCTGAAAGCGCTGGGTGCGCGCGTCAACATCGGGCATAACGAGCACAGCATCGAAGGCGCGAATGCGGTTGTCGTGTCGACTGCGGTGGATCCGGATAATCCCGAAGTGCTCGCCGCGCGCCAGCGCCGCGTGCCGATCGTGCCGCGCGCCGTGATGCTCGCCGAGTTGATGCGCCTGAAGCAGGGCATCGCCATTGCAGGCACGCACGGCAAGACCACGACCACTTCGCTTGTCGCAAGCGTTCTCGCTGCGGGCGGTTTGGATCCGACGTTCGTCATCGGTGGCCGATTGATCAGCGCGGGCGCGAATGCGCGGCTCGGCACGGGCAATTTCATCGTCGCGGAAGCGGATGAGTCGGATGCGTCGTTCCTGAATCTGTTCCCGGTGATCGAAGTCGTCACGAATATTGATGTCGATCACATGGACACCTACGGCCACGACTTCGCGCGGCTGAAGCAGGCGTTTATCGAATTCACGCATCGCTTGCCGTTTTATGGCATCGCCGTGTTGTGTGTCGATGACCCGAATGTGCGCGAAATCTTGCCGTTCGTGTCGAAACCGATCATTCGCTACGGCCTCGGCGCGGAAGCCGAAGTGCGCGCCGTGAACGTCGAAGCGCGCAATGGCCGCATGCATTTCACGACGCTGCGCACGGATGCGCCGCCGATCGATATCGTGCTGAATCTGCCGGGCACGCATAACGTGCAAAACGCGTTGGCCGCCATCACCATCGCAACTGAACTAGAAGTCGCGGATGCCGATATCCAGCGTGCGCTCGCCGAATTCAACGGCGTCGGACGCCGCTTCCAGCGTTACGGCGATGTCGCGCCGGGCAATGGCGAAGGCGCGTACACGCTGATCGACGACTACGGTCATCACCCAGTCGAAATGGCCGCGGCGATTGCGGCGGCGCGTGGCGCGTTCCCGGATAGGCGGCTAGTGCTGGCGTTCCAGCCGCATCGGTACACGCGCATGCGCGACTGCTTCGAAGATTTCGTGAAAGTGCTGTCCACCGTCGATGCACTCGTCCTCACCGATGTCTACGCCGCAGGCGAAGCGCCCATCGTCGCCGCAGACGGCCGCGCATTGGCGCGCGCGATCCGCGTCGCGGGCAAGGTCGAGCCGGTGTTCGTCGAAACGGTCGATGAAATGCCGGACGCAATCAAGACCATCACGCGTAACGGAGATGTGGTGATCACGATGGGCGCGGGTTCCATCGGCGGAGTATGCGGGAAGCTGGCCAAACCTCAGCTTCAGTAAGAGCAAGAAACATGAGCAATCAAGTGAATCAAATCGATCCGAAAGCCTTCGGCAAAGTCGCGGTGCTTATGGGCGGACATTCCGCCGAGCGCGAGATGTCGCTCAATTCCGGGCGACTCGTGCTGCAAGGCTTGCTGGACACAGGCATCGACGCACACGCGTTCGATCCAAAGGAGCATCCGCTGTCGGATCTTGCGGCAGACGGTTTCGTGCGCGTGTTCATCGCGCTGCATGGCGGGTATGGCGAGAATGGGCAGTTGCAAGGCGCGCTGGATTTCTACGGCATTAAGTACACCGGCAGCGGCGTGCTCGGTTCGGCGCTCGGCATGGACAAGCTGCATACCAAGCTCGTGTGGCAGCAAACGGGTATTCCCACGCCGCCGTTCGAAACCGTGTTCCGCGGCGAGGATTACGAAACGCGTGCGCACGAGATCATCGCCAAGCTGGGCTTGCCGCTGTTCGTGAAGCCAGCGAGCGAAGGATCGAGCGTCGCGGTCATCAAGGTGAAGAGCGCGGAAACGCTCGTGCCTGCGCTCGAAGAAGCGGCGAAGTTCGACAAGATCGTGATCGTCGAGAAGAGCATCGAAGGCAGCGGCGAGTTTACTTGCTGTATCTGCGGCGATCTGGATTTGCCGGTCATAAAGATCATTCCGGCGGGCGAGTTTTACGACTACCACGCGAAGTATGTTGCGGACGACACGCAATACCTGATTCCCTGCGGCCTGACCGAAGCCGAAGAAACGCGCATGAAGCAGTTGACCAAGCGCGCGTTCGAGATTCTCGGCTGCACGGACTGGGGCCGCGCCGATTTCATGCTCGACGCCGATGGCAACCCGTACTTCCTCGAAGTGAACACGGCGCCCGGCATGACGGATCATTCGCTGCCGCCGAAGGCCGCGCGGGCCGTGGGCATCAGCTACAAGGATCTGGTGATGAAGGTGTTGTCGCTTACGCTGAAGAATTAACGCAGTCACACATAAGACACAATGAAACGAAACCATGTGGAATAACGTCCGGCAGTTGAACTTTGCCTCCAGCACGCTGCACGCCTTGTTCGTACTAGCGCTCCTGGGCGCCGCGGGCGTGTATGCCATCCAGCGACCCGAGTTTCGTCTGCGTGAGATTCAGATCGATGGCGATACGCAACATGTGAGCACGCCGGTCGTGCGCGCGAGCGTCGTCGGTCACCTGAAGGGCAATTTTTTTACCGTCGATCTCGATGCCGCGCGCGCCACGTTCGAACAGATTCCGTGGGTGCGTCATGCGAGCGTGCGCCGCGTCTGGCCGAATGCGCTGGCGGTGACGCTTGAGGAGTACAAGCCGCTCGGCACGTGGGGCAACGATCAGTTGGTGAGCACGGACGACGAGCTGTTCACCGCGAACCAGGGCGAACTTGATGACGACCTGCCCGCGTTCGACGGCCCGGAAGGCACGGCAAAAGAAGTCGTCGCCCGTTATCACGATTTCGAAAAGTGGTTCGCGCCGCTCGATGCGAAGCCCGAAGAAGTGACGCTGTCGCCGCGCTTCGCGTGGACGGTGAAGCTGTCGAACGGCACGCAGATCGAACTCGGACGCGAGCGCAATCAGGACACGCTGCTCGGTCGCAGCAAGCGCTTCGTCGCATCGTGGCCCGCGGTGACGGGGCGCTGGGGGAAGGACATCGAATATGTGGATTTGCGGTACCCGAACGGCTTTGCCATTCGCGCAGCAAACATGCGTTTCATCAACGACACCGATAAGGCCAAGAAGTAAGCAGACGTCACAGGCTGAGCACGCTATGAGCAAAGACTACAAAGACCTGCTGGTTTCCCTCGACATCGGAACGTCGAAAGTGGTCGCGATCGTCGCCGAACTGCAAGGCGCAGGCCACTACGAGGTGATCGGACTCGGTCAGGCTGACTCGAAGGGGTTGAAGAAGGGCGTCGTGGTCAATATCGAGGCCACGGTGCAGTCCATCCAGCGCGCGCTTGAGGAAGCCGAGCTGATGGCCGATTGCAAGATCACGAACGTGTTCACCGGCATTGCCGGAAGCCATATCCGCAGCTTCAATTCGAGCGGCATGGTAGCGATCAAGGACAAGGAAGTCACGCAGGCGGACGTCGCGCGCGTTATCGAGACCGCCAAGGCGATCAACATTTCGACCGATCAGCAGGTGCTGCACATCCTCACGCAGGAATTCATCATCGACGGTCAGGAAGACGTGCGCGAGCCGATCGGCATGAGCGGCATCCGGCTGGAAGTGAAGGTGCATATCGTCACGGGCGCGGTGAGCGCGGCGCAGAACATCGTCAAGTGCGTGCGCCGATGCGGGCTCGAAGTGAACGATCTGATTCTGCAACCGCTGGCGTCGTCGCTCACGGTGCTGACGGAAGACGAGAAGGAACTGGGCGTGGTGCTGGTCGATATCGGCGGTGGCACGACGGATATCGCCATCTTCAGTGAAGGCGGGATCCGTCACACCGCCGTGATTCCGATCGCCGGCGATCAGATCACGAACGACGTTGCGATGGCGCTGCGCACGCCGACGCCGGATGCGGAAGACATCAAGGTGAGCTATGGTATCGCCAAGCAGGCATTGGCCGATCCGCACGAGATAATTGAAGTGCCGGGTCTCGGAGAACGCGGTCCGCGCACGCTGTCGCGTCAGACGCTGGCGGCGGTGATCGAACCGCGTGTCGAAGAACTGTTCTCGCTCGTGCAGCAAGTGGTTCGCGAGTCGGGCTACGAAGAATTGCTGTCGAGCGGCGTGGTTCTCACCGGCGGCGCAGCGATGATGCCCGGCATGGTCGAACTCGGCGAAGACATCTTCCTGAAGCCGGTGCGCATTGGCATGCCAGAGTATGCGGGCGGTCTCGCGGATGTCGTGCGCAACCCGCATTACTCGACCGCGATGGGTCTGCTTGCCGAAGGTCGCTCGCAAAGAATGCGTGGCCGCAAGGTCGCCGTTCAGAACGGCTCCATGTGCGAAGTTTTTTCGCACATGAAAGCCTGGTTTCTCGGAAACTTCTGAAGCAAATATCGCAATATAAGCAATACGAACGAAACAACGCGGTTCACTGAATATAATTCGCGTCGGTAACAGCGGCTGGTGCGCGGTAAGAAGTTGCCCGATCTCTCACCGTATAACGCCGATCTTCATTTTTGACGGAGGCAACATGGATTTCGAAATGCTGGAAACGGAAACCAACGGCACGATCATCAAGGTCGTGGGTGTTGGTGGTGCTGGCGGCAATGCGGTTCAATACATGATCAACCGGGGTGTGCAGGGCGTCGACTTCATCGTGATGAACACTGACGCACAGGCGCTCGCACGTTCGCGCGCGCCGGCAGTGTTGCAACTGGGCATGACCGGTCTGGGCGCGGGTGCCAAGCCGGAGAAGGGCAAAGAAGCGGCGGAAGATGCGCGTGAGCGCATCGCCGATGCGCTGCGTGGCGCGCATATGGTGTTCATCACCGCAGGCATGGGCGGCGGTACGGGTACGGGCGCGGCTCCGGTCGTCGCACAGATCGCCAAGGAAATGGGCATCCTGACCGTCGGCGTCGTGAGCAAGCCGTTCGAGTTCGAAGGTGGCCGCCGCATGCGCGTCGCAGAAGCAGGTTCGCAGCAACTGGAGGATCACGTCGACTCGCTGATCGTCGTGCTGAACGACAATCTGTTCGAGGTGATGGGCGACGACGCCGAAATGGACAAGTGCTTCCAGTGCGCAGATGACGTGCTGAACAACGCTGTCGCAGGCATCGCGGAAATCATCAACGTCGATGGCCTGGTGAATGTCGACTTCGAAGACGTGAAGACCGTGATGGGCGAGCAAGGCAAGGCGATGATGGGCACGGCGACCGTCGCCGGCGTCGATCGCGCGCGGCTGGCTGCCGAGCAAGCTGTTGCAAGTCCGCTGCTGGAAGGCGTGGATCTGTCGGGTGGACGTGGCGTGCTGGTGAATATCACGTCGAGTCGTTCGCTGCGTCTGTCGGAAACGCGCGAAGTGATGAACACTATCAAGTCGTACGCAGCAGACGATGCCACCGTGATCTTCGGCGCAGTCTACGACGACGCAATGGGTGACGCCATGCGCGTGACGGTCGTGGCGACGGGTCTGGGCCGCGCGGCAAAGAAGCAGCAGCAAACGCCGATGACGCTCCTGCGCACGGGCACCGACAATCAGCCGGTCGCGCATGTACACACATCACACACATCGCACAACACGTACAGCACGCAGCACGGTCAGGCGACGACCAACTACGAGCACCTCGACACGCCGGCAGTGTGGCGTTCGACGCGCGAGACGGCGGCATCGCACGTGCAGGCTTTGCAGGAAAAGGGTGTCGATACGTATGACATTCCGGCGTTCCTGCGCAAGCAGGCGGACTGAAGCATCGTTGGCGATTTAGTGCTGAAATAGCTGCTTTGCCATGCTGCACCGTGGACTCGCTGCCGAACGCCGCACGTGACGAAGCAGGTTTTCGCGTGGGGCGACTGTCCAAGGCCGCGTCCGAAGCATCGAGGACGCCAGGCCATGGCCAGCCGACCCCACGAATTTGCCGATGTGCAGATGAAACCGAGATCGCCGCAGAGAGCGTTGGCATCGAACCACACGGGACGATGTAATCGCAGGGATGTTTCTTGAGCGCTGACAGGGAAGGACCGAGCATGATCAAAGTGGGTGACACGTTGCCGGATGCGCGCTTCTTCGAGTTCATCGAGGAAGCGACTGAAGGCTGTGCCGTAGAACCGAATGGGTTCTCGGTGCGCGAGCGGACCGCCGGCAAGCGCGTGGTGAGGTGATCTTCGGATTGCCGGCGCGTTCACGCCGACGTGTTCTCCAGACATGTGCCGAGCTATGTCGAGAAGGCGGCAGACTTGTCCGCCGCGGGCATCAATGAAGTCTGGTGCGTTTCCGTCAACGACGCGGTCGTCATGAGCGCGTGGGGACGCGATCTTCAAACCGCGGGCAAGGTTAAGATGATTGCGGACGGCAGTGCGCGTTTCACTCAGGCACTCGGACTGGATCAGGATCTGACCAAGCGGGGACATGGGAATCCGTTCCCAGCGTTACGCGATGATGATCGACGATGGCGTGGTCAAGACGCTCAACGTCGAAGCACCCGGCAAATTCGAAGTCAGCAACGTTGAGAGCATCCTTGACGTTGCGATGAATGATGCAGCCGCCATCCGCGTTGTATCATAACAACGCTTACAGCGCCTTCACATTCGTCGGCAACTTGGGGCCGGATGATGCCTCCATTCCGAACATCATCGCCCATTCTACTTCATGATTTTCGACATTACCGCGTAACACTGCGAAACGATTGACACTTTTCGGACAAGGACTGCGCGGATCGGATGGAGTATAATTTGATCTATTAGATTTTTACTGGTGATTGATTTCATAAATAGGAAAGAGAAAAGCGGAAGAGAATATTATGTTAAAGCAGCGAACAATCAAGACCGTCGTCAAAACCGTGGGGATCGGGCTCCATTCCGGCCGCAAGGTCGAGTTGAGCCTCCGTCCTGCGCCGGCCGGCACGGGCATCGCTTTCTCGCGTATCGACCTGCCTGCGCCGGTCGATATCCCCGCATCCGCTATGGCAATTGGTGACACACGCCTCGCGTCTGTGCTGCAGAAGGACGGCGCGCGCGTTTCGACCATCGAGCATTTGATGTCGGCGTGTGCAGGCCTGGGCATCGACAATCTGTATGTCGACGTGACCGCCGAGGAAATCCCGATCATGGACGGCAGCGCGGCTTCGTTCGTGTTCTTGATTCAATCGGCGGGTATCGAAGAGCAGAACGCGCCGAAGAAGTTCATCAAGGTGAAAAAGCCTGTCGAGGTGCGCGACGGCGACAAGTTCGCGCGCCTCGATCCGTATTTCGGCTTCAAACTCAGCTTTACGATCGATTTCCGTCATCCGGCGGTAGATAAGACCGG
The DNA here is from genome assembly GCA_001045575.1 of Candidatus Burkholderia pumila. Taxonomy (GTDB): domain Bacteria; phylum Pseudomonadota; class Gammaproteobacteria; order Burkholderiales; family Burkholderiaceae; genus Caballeronia; species Caballeronia pumila. Next base: position 660 of record LELG01000019.1, on the reverse strand, counting down.
CCAGGCGCTGGAGGTCGATTTCGCATCGACGTCCTATGTGCGCGAAATCGCGCGTGCGCGTACTTTCGGTTTTGCGCACGAAGTCGAGATGATGCGCGAGCTGGGTCTGGCGCGCGGCGGCAGCATGGACAACGCCATCGTGCTGGACGAGTACCGCATCCTGAACAACGACGGCTTGCGTTACGACGACGAGTTCGTGAAGCACAAGATGCTGGACGCCATCGGCGATTTGTACGTGGTGGGTCATCCGCTGCTGGCGTCTTACAAGGCGTACAAGGGCGGTCACGCAATGAACAACATGCTTCTGCGTGAACTGTTGGCGAACGAAGATGCGTATGAAATCGTTATGTTCGATGACTTGCAGCAAGCCCCGCGCGGCTTCGCATTCGACACGCAGACGGCATTTGCCTGATTCAGCGGCGATTGGAAGCAAAAATGAGCGGCAGCGAAAGCGCCGCTCATTTTTTTGAGTGCGCCCATGCTGGGCGCATTCCAGCGGGTGCAAGTCCCGCCATAAGCTAGTCACAGCGAATGTAAGCAATGGGATGGGATGGACGCTCCCATCTATGACGGCATCGATGTGCCAGAGTGGAAGTGTCGTTAACCACTCGAACAGCGGGAGCGCCCATCATGGAGATTACAACGATTGGCATCGACTTG
>LELG01000189.1 GCA_001045575.1 Candidatus Burkholderia pumila | reverse complement strand
ACGTGGGTCACCCGCAAGGGCAAAAAACTCAGGTCATCAAGGGTCATGAGTTGCGGCCGCAATCGTGGCTCTTCTCATGCGTGGAAACTAGGTGGGTAGAAATTGGCACTTTTACCAAAGTCGGGCAATAGGGCACAACGAATTGTGTCGCTGCCGTTGCTAATCCGATTACTCGGTTTCGCCGCGCATTCCCTGCCATGCACGAGCAACTGGCTGGGCCAGACCGAACAGATCGATGACGCGCTCGACCGTGTGATCCACCATCTCATCGATCGTCTGCGGCTTCTGATAGAACGCTGGCAGAGGCGGAAAAATCACGCCGCCCATTTCCGTGACCGCCGTCATATTGCGCAGATGCGCGAGATTGAGCGGTGTTTCCCGCACGAGCAGCACCAGCCGGCGACGCTCTTTCAGTACGATATCCGCCGCGCGCGTGATGAGGTTGTCGGAAAGACCGTGCGCGACGTTGGCGAGCGTGCGCATCGAACAGGGCGCGACGACCATGCCGTCCGTCGCAAACGAACCCGACGCGATGCTTGCGCCGACATCGCGCACGCTATGGACGACATCGGCGAGCACGAGGACGGCGGGTTTGTCGAGATCGAGTTCGTGCTGGATGTTGAGCCAGCCAGTGCTGGAGACGAGCAGATGCGTCTCCATTCCGCCCAGACGGCGCAGCGTTTCGAGCAAACGCACGCCGTAGATCGCGCCCGTGGCTCCGGTGATCGCGACGATCAGACGTCGCTTCTGTGCGGCGGGCGCGTTCACTGACAAGTGGAATTCAAGCGAAACTCAAGCGGCGGCGAAAAGCTGCTGCAGTTCGCCCGATTGATACATCTCCATCATGATGTCCGAACCGCCGATGAATTCGCCCTTCACATAAAGCTGCGGAATGGTCGGCCAATTGGAGAACTGCTTGATGCCCTGACGGATTTCGTCGTCTTCGAGCACGTTGACGGTCGTGATCTGATCGACGCCGCACGCCTTGAGCACTTGAATGGCGCGGCCGGAGAAGCCGCACATCGGGAATTGCGCGGTGCCCTTCATGAAGAGGATAACCGCGTTTTGATTGACGATCTGCTTGATGCGTTCTTGCGTATCCATGGCGTTCCTGCGTCCTGCGTGTATATATTCGATGGGTTAACTGTTGAAATGATAGCGGATTTAGCTTGTTGAGGCTGCGTCGCTCAGGCGGTGAACAAGCCGCCCGAGCATCGTTCGATGCCGGCGAGATCGTGCATCGAGCGGAAATCGGTGAAGCCGCGCACCTGCAAGAGGCGACGTACGGCATCGGCCTGATCGTAGCCGTGCTCGATCCACAGCGCGCCGTTCTTCGCCAGCATGAACGGCGCGGTTTCGATGATTGTGCGGATAGCGGATAAACCGTCGGCGTCATCGGTGAGCGCGCAGCGCGGTTCGAAGCGCAAATCGCCTTGCTCCAGATGCGGATCGTCTCTTGCGATATACGGCGGATTGCTGACGATGGTTTCGAACAGCAGCGATGGATCGAGTTTGGCGGTCCAGTTGCTTTCGACGAAGGTCACGGTGTTCTTGTCCAGCAGGCGCGCGGCATTTGCTCTCGCAACTTCCAGCGCCGCCGAAGAACGGTCCACCGCCCAAACGCGCGCATCCGGTCTTGAATGCGCGATTGAAATCGCAATTGCGCCGGTGCCGGTGCCAAGATCGAGCACACGGGCGTTGGATACATCCGCAATCAGCTCAAGCGCCAATTCCACGAGCAATTCCGTCTCCGGACGCGGAATTAGGACATCGGGCGTCACCTCAAAATCGAAGCCGAAGAACTCGCGTTTGCCTGTCAATTGCGCGATGGGTTCGCCTTTCAAGCGCCGCTGAGAAAACGCTTCGAAACGCGCGACTGAATCTGCAGAAAGCGCTTCGCCATCACGCGTGATGAGTTCCGTACGCTGCCAGCCAAGCACGTGCATTAGCAAAATGCGCGCTTCGAGTGGCGGCAGTGCAGAAGCCTGAAGCAACACGCCAGCCGTACTCACTCCGTTTCCCCAAGCGCCGCCAACTGCTCGGCCTGATGCTCGGAAACGAGCGCGGCGATCAGTTCATCGATATCTCCATCCATGATGTATTCGAGCTTGTACAGCGTCAGATTGATACGATGATCCGTCATCCGCCCTTGCGGAAAGTTGTACGTGCGAATGCGCTCCGGCCGGTCGCCCGAGCCAATTAGACTCTTGCGCGTGGCCGCTTCCTTCGCGTGTTGCTCGTGATACTGCTTGTCCTTGATCCGCGCAGCCAGCACCTTCAGCGCGCGATCCTTGTTCTTGTGCTGCGAGCGATCGTCCTGACATTCCACGACGATGCCGGTCGGCAAGTGCATCACGCGCACGGCGGAATCCGTCTTGTTGATGTGCTGCCCGCCCGCGCCGGACGCGCGAAACGTATCGATGCGCAAGTCCGCCGGCTTGATGACGACTTCGCTGATTTCATCGGCCTCGGGCATTACAGCGACGGTACACGCCGACGTATGAATGCGTCCCTGCGTCTCCGTCGCCGGAACCCGCTGCACGCGATGCCCGCCCGATTCGAACTTCAGCCGCGAATACGCGCCTTGTCCCGAGATCCGCACGATCACTTCCTTATAGCCGCCGAGGTCCGACACGCTTTCCGACATCATCTCCGCCGTCCAGCGATTGCGTTCCGCATAGCGCAGATACATGCGCAGCAAATCGCCCGCGAACAGCGCGGACTCGTCGCCGCCCGTGCCCGCGCGAATTTCGATGAAAATGTTGCGATCGTCGTTCGGATCTTTCGGCAGCAGCATCATTTGCAGATCGTGCTCGATCTTCGCCATGCGCTCGCGCGCCTCGCCGATTTCCTCTTCGGCGAAATCGCGCATCGACGGATCGGAGAGCAGATCCTGCGCAGTTGCTTCGTCGGTGAGCGCCTGACGCCAGAGCGCGTATTGCTCGACGATCGGGCTGATTTCCGCGTGCTCGCGCGTGAGCTTGCGATATTGATCCATATCGGACGCGACGTCCTCGCGGCTCAACAGTTCGTTGAGATTGACCTGGCGTTTGGCAAGCTGGTCGAGCTTGCTTTGCATACTCGTTTTCATCGGGCGGATGCGTAGCTTCGTGCTCCGGAGAAACTGCGAATCAGGGATGCCGCCGCGCAGGCCGCGCGGAGCGTTTCAGAATAGCAAAGGGGAGGCCGCTAACGGTCGGACGATTTGTCCGCGCCGTGACGGTAAAAGCAGCTCATCAGGTCGATGAGCTGTCCGCGCTCCTCGCTGCTCGCGCGGTTCAGCGCGTGCGTGGGACCGTGAATGAGCTTGTTCGTTAGCGATTGCGACAGCGCTTCGAGCACGGCGGCAGGATCGTCTCCGCGCGCCAGCAGCTTGCGCGCGCGTTCGACTTCGGCGCGGCGCAGCGCATCGGCCTGCGTGTGCATGTGACGGATGACCGGCACGATGCTGCGCGCATCGTGCCATTGCATGAAATTGGTGACGCGCGTCTCAATGATCGATTCCGCCTGCGCGACTGCCGCCTGACGCGACGCATTACCTTCGCGCACGATGGCGCCGAGGTCATCGACGGTATAGAGGAACACGTCCTTCAGATCGCCTATTTCCGGTTCGATATCGCGCGGCACGGCGAGATCGACCATGAAAATCGGCCGATGACGGCGCGCGCGCACCGCACGCTCCACTGCGCCCAGATCGATGATCGGCAACGTCGACGCCGTGCACGACACGATGATGTCGAACTCGTGCATGCGCGCGGGCAGATCGGACAGCGGAATGGCGTGTCCGTTGAAGCGTTCCGCGAGCTTCTCGCCGCGTTCGGCGGTGCGGTTCGCCACGACCAGTTCACGCGGATTCTGCGCGGCGAAGTGCGTCGCGCACAGCTCGATCATCTCGCCCGCGCCGATGAACAGCACGCGCTGGCTGGTGACATCTTCGAAAATGCGCTGCGCGAGACGTACGGCGGCGGCAGCCATCGACACGGATTGCGCGCCGATTTCCGTCGTCGTGCGCACTTCCTTTGCGACGGCGAAGGTGCGCTGGAAAAGCTGGTTGAGATAAGTACCGAGCGCTCCCGCTTCGGACGCGGTGCGCACGGCGTCTTTCATCTGGCCGACTATTTGCGTCTCGCCCAGAACCATCGAATCCAGACCGGACGCGACGCGGAACGCGTGACGCACGGCTTCCGACTGCGGCAGCGCATAAACGTGCGGCGCGAGTTCGGAAACGGGAATGCTGTGATATTTCGACAGCCACTGAATAGCGGCTTCGCGGGCGGCGGAGTCGTCCATGGCGCAGTAGAGTTCGGTGCGATTGCAGGTCGATAGAATGGCCGCTTCCGGCGATGCCTTCGCCAGCGGCCCGAGCCAGATTTCCTTCAGCGCGCCGAGTGCCGGTTTGATTTGTTCGAGCGTAAACGCCACGCGTTCGCGCAGGGCGACTGGCGCAGTGTGGTTGATTCCGATAGTGAGGAGCTGCATGTATTCGGCTTATGTTTTCGGCCTAAGCCCCGATGGTCTTTCAGATAACCCCGATGGTCTTTCAGATAATCTAATATTATAGCGTTTTGCCTCTTCCTACATTATTTATACGCGGCATTCAGGGGACGGATCACTGACTGCTGTCAGGCTTTACGGCGGGCTTTCCGCGACAATCGACCGCAAGTGCGACTTCGCGCCGTATGCGCTTGCCATGCCTCAACTGGCCGCCTAAACTCGATCGCTCCAAATTGAACCGGATGGAGCCGCGCGTCGGATGTGCTGGATCGGACTGATTTTTCTCGGCGCTGTAATTGGCGCGGCGGGCTGGTGGCTGCATCCGCTGCGGTGGGTGGGGCGCGTCGGCAATGGCGTGGCGGGCGCATCTGGACCGCCGTCGTCGCGCGCATGTTCGGCAATATCGTCGACCTTTATCACGGATGGCGATTCGCTCGAATGGCTGTCGTGCTCGCTGTTCGCGCTCGTCCTCGTGACGCTGACCGTCGCGCTTGCTTCGCGCCGTTGATCCATTTTGCAGGTGATTTATGAACGATCGTATAGCCATTCCCGAACCCGCTACGTTTGCCCGGCGTATCGACGTTTTGCGTGCGCAGATGGCGCGCGACGGGCTTGCCGCCGTGCTGATTCCATCGGCGGATCCGCATTTGTCGGAATATTTGCCTGAGCGCTGGCAGGGGCGGCAATGGTTGTCGGGCTTACAGGATCGGTCGGCACGCTCGTCGTGATGTCGGATTTCGCGGGCGTCTGGGTCGACAGCCGCTACTGGGTGCAAGCCGAAGCGCAACTGTCCGGCACCGGTATCCGGTTGATAAAGATGATGGGCGGCCAGCAGACCGCGCCGCACGTCGAATGGCTCGCGCAGAATGTGCCTGCCAAAGGCGTCGTCGCGGTGGATGGCGCGCGGTGTTAGGGGGGCGCGGTGGCGCGCACGTTTCCCGCGCGGCATCCGTTCGCCGATGCTGGATTCCATCGCCCGCGCGCCCATTTGGGACGTGGGCGCGGACTACGGTCACGGCACGGGACACGGCGTCGGCTACTTCCTGAATGTGCACGAAGGCCCGCAGGTCATCTCGCACTACGCGCCCGGCCGAGCCGTGGACGGCGATGGAAGAAGGCATGATTACGTCGATCGAGCCGGGAATTTATCGGCCTGGAAAGTGGGGCATTCGCATCGAAACTCTGGTGATGAATCAGGCGGCGGGCAAAACCGAATTCGGCGATTTCCTGTCGTTCGAAACGCTGACGCTGTGCCCGATTGATACGCGATGCATTGACCTTTCGCTGCTGTGCGAAGATGAGCGCGTGTGGCTGAACGCGTATCGCGAGACGGTGCGCGCGTGTGTGTCGCCGCTCGTCGAGGGCGAGGCGAAAGCGTGGCTGGAAAAGCGGACGCAGGCGATTGATTCTCAACACAATGAGCAGCAGGCGATGACCATCAAAGCAGTCGTACTCGACGACTTCGGCGGCGTACTGATCGACAGGGACCGCGAGTATCTCTACAAGCAACTGATTCCCGACGAAACCGAGTGCCGCTGGTTTCTCGACAACGTCTGCAAGATGGACTGGGCCGTGCAGCAGGACGGCGGGCAGATCATCGAGGACGGAACGGACGAGCTGATCGCGCTTTATCCGGATCATGAAGCGCTGATCCGCGCGTTTTACGCGCGCTGGCCGGAAATGGTGTCGGGCGTGCTGGAAGAGGGCGTCGCGCTGGTCGATCGGCTCAAACAGGTTGATATGCCGCTGTTCGGGCTCACGAACTGTTCGGCGGAGACGTTCCCGTATGCGTGGGAGCGCTTCCACTTGCTGCGCCAGTTTCGCGAAGTGATCGTGTCGGGGCGCGTCGGCGTAGTGAAGCCCGACCGCAAATCTTCGCGCTGATGCTCGATGAAATTAAAAAGCATCTGCCGGACATTCAGCCGCCGGAACTCGTTTTTTATCGATGACAATCTGAAGAATGCGCAAGCCGTCACGCTGCTCGGCTGGCACGGCGTTCACTACACGGGCGTGATGGAAACGGAAACAAAGCTGCGCTCGTTGGGCGTCGGCATCTGAGCGAAAGACGGTAACGCGCTACTGCCCGAGCAGGTTCTTCAGCGTGTTGCCGATTCCCTTCACCGTATCCGACGCGCCTTTTTAACAATCCAGTGTTGCGACGACCGGTTGAATCCGTCTTGAGTAGTTGCCCTTCCACGGAAGGCCGTGGCCGCGGTCGAGTTCGAGAATCCACTCGGCGGCGTTATCGAGGAAGTAGCGATCGTGCGTCACGGCGACGTCCGCCCATGAAAAAAAGCGGAGTTCCCTTATCGGGCACTCCGCTTCATCAGGCAAGCAGTTTTAAGGAGCGTCTGCACAATTCGTTTCGGACGCGTGCGACAGGCGTGGATGTAGGCTCGACGGAAAACAATATGCGTTGGGAGTCCCTCTCTCCTCACCTCGCACGGCCTGTCGATGCCGAGGTCGG
>LELG01000188.1 GCA_001045575.1 Candidatus Burkholderia pumila | reverse complement strand
TCTGTCGGGCGCGCTCGCCGCGATGATCGCGCTGTTCTCGGTGCTGAGCACGCACTTCCTGACCTACGACACGTTCAGCACGATCGCCAATCAGATTCCCGATCTCGTGGTGATGTCGGTGGGCATGACCTTCGTGCTGGTCATCGCCAGCCAGCATCGATCTTTCGGTGGGGGCGGTGCTGGCGCAGAGTCTGGCGAATTCGCGCGAGCCACCACTCGTGATTGTCGATCGCAATTATCGAAGGCATCGCGGCCGATCTGGTTCAGATCGACCACGAGAAGGGCGCGTATCTCGCAACCCGCCATCTTCTGCAACTCGGGCATTCACAGATTGGCTGCATCAACGGACCGGTGCAGACTGCGGTGTCCGCCATGCGTCTGCAAGGTTTCATCCGCGCGATGGCCTAGCGGGGGCATCGAAATCGAGCCGAACGCGATCCAGCAGAACGATTTCTCCGCGACCGGCGGTTACGCGGCGGCATCCGTTCTGTTCGACACGATGAAGTCGACCACGACCTTCGCGTGCAACGACATGATGGGCATCGGCGCGCTGCGTGCGGCAGCGGAACGCGGCAATTCACGTGCCGATGGATTGTTCGATCGTCGGTTTTGACGATGTGGAGCTGTCGCGCTATACGTATCCGGCGCTGTCCACCGTCGGATAATCGGTGCGGGCGCTGGGCGAAATAGCCGCGCAAACGCTGATCGACCGCATCACCGGCAAGATAGCGGCACATCGCGCCGCAAGGCTTGAGCGCTGAGTCTTAGCATCAAGGAAGGGAACCGCATGAGTGAATCTCCACAGGGTCGTGTCACGGTCGTCGGCAGTCTCAAATATGGATCTCGTCGCGCGCGCCGCGCCTGCCGAGACCCGGCGAGACGCTCGCAGGACACGCGTTCGCGCAGGTTCCGGGCGGCAAGGGCAGCAATCAGGCCGTAGCGGCCGTGCGCCTGGGCGAGCGTCGCCATGATCGGCTGTCTCGGCGACGATCCGAACGGCGGCGTGCTCAGAGCCGCACTGGAAGCGGAGGGCATCGACTGCATGGCGCTCGCCACGAGTCAGGACGTGCCGACGGGCGTGGTGCTCATCGTCGTGGACGATGCGAGCTAGAACGCCATCGTCATCGTCGCGGGCAGCAATGCCGAAGTGACGCCGGCCGATATAGTCGAGCAGGAAGCGCTGATCGCTCTTCAGCGGGCGCGAACAACGCGGCATCGATTTGATAGAAGTCGTAGTTGAAGGAGGCGAAGATGTCCGCAAAGGGACGTCCATAGTCGCTCGCATTCGAGGACGGCAATTTTTTAGCGAGGCGCCTAGCGGCGGCATCGCTTTTAACGGTCAGATGCACCCGGCCGCCGTAAAGAATGGCGTCGTTGGTGCGCCTCATTGCCTGAATGCCCTCGGGCGCGGGCGGAGGAAGCGGCGCGGTGCCGCTTCCTTCCACGATCTAATCGAGCGCCACGCCCAGCACATTTGTCTTGTGCAGCGCAACTTCCACCACGCGCGCCACGACCTGCACCGTGCCCGCGACAGAGTGTGTCGGCGTCACAGCTATTGCCAGTTTGTCGGGCGCAAGGCCGCAATCGTTAAGCACTTTGTCTATCACGACCTGCGGCGGCAAGCGGTCAACTTCCATCACTAAAGCGCCGCGATCATGGCGGTCGCAATAGCCGAGTTCATCGAATAAAGGTTCTTTGCCTGCTAAAGTGCGAGCGGGGCCCGAGCCTAAAGAAAAGAACTTCTTGCCGCCGGTTTGTTCTTTAGTGGCGGAAAGGCTCCAGCCTGCGTATTGACTGCTACGACAGGCCAGAACCGGATTGGATGTATGCACTTCGAGATACGTCGGCCAGAGCGGCGATACATCGAAAGCCGTGCGGCGGGCGACACCGAGTCCATCCATGCAGATGCGCGCGATCAGCACGCCTGCATCGGCGCTTCCTTTGGCGTCGACACCTGCATCGACGATAATGATGCCCTGGTCCGTGCGCGTGACATTTACGCCGAGGCGAGCGGCATCATCTATCAGGCGAGCGACGAGCCGCTCGCTCGAAGCATTGACACTTATTTCAGGGGATGAATTCATGAGCTCAAGGTTTCGATGCGTAGCAAAAGGCGCGCATGTTCGCGTTCCAGTTCGCCGCGCAAGGTGTCGAGCGTCGATGCAGTCGCGCTCAGGGTGCAAACGGGCATGCCCGCTTCGATGCGCGCGCTGGGCAGCGGCACGTCATGGCATGCGTCATCGTCGAAACACGCGTCGATGAAGGACGCGCGTTGATTTCGAGGACATCGAAAATGTCGCCATCGAGCAAAAAATCGATGCTGTTTAGGCCCATCAGATCCGTTTTCCATACGATGCTTTCGATCGCTTTGACAATGCACCCGGCAATGCTTGGCGGCAATTCGACCGGCCCTAAATAACCCGCATGCACAAATGGCAAGCGGCCTGCCTCTATGGTCAATTGCGAGGCAAAGCCAATGACTTTTGCTTCACGATGCGCCGCAAGAAAGAGCTCGGACATGGAACGGCCTTGTGCGAGCCGCTGAAAATAGGCGTGCTCCGGTAGATGATCGATACCGGAAGCAAGCTCGATATGCGTGCCACCGCATCCGTCCGATCGCTTGACTAGCCAGTGATTTAAATCTTTAGGCAAAGTAAAACGCACGTGCGGATGCGCAACGCCCAGGTTATCGAGCAAGGCAAAGAAGCGGCGCGGCTCGGGCACGGCAAGCGCCTGCCCGCTGTTGCCGATGAATCTCGGCACATGCTGCGCACGGCTCAATTCGCCTGCCAGCGGTTAGAGTCCACTCGTGACGATAAGGCCCAACATGCGTGGCAAACGCGCGGCGCGTTCGAGCGCATCGTAAAGACGAGTGCGATCGATCGAAAGGCCATTGCCGCCGATATCGAACCACATGTTCGCGTGCTCCCGTGTGTCGCGGTCGCCGAAGATATCGAGCGCGACCACGTTGAATCCCGCATGTGCGGCCGACTGTGCGAGCAGACCCGCGGACAAACCCGCGACCGTCACGCACGGCGCGCGGTGCATCACGAGTCCTGACCCGAGACGATGGGACTTCATCGAATACCTCGGGAAAACCCAGATATACGGGCTTGCCGCCGGTGCGCATGCACAAGAACAAACGATGTTCCGCCTGATATTTGACATTGCCGGCGGCAAGCGCGCCGATGCCGATTGCATCTGTTCGCGCCGCGCCTGCAAGCGATTTGCCATCGTCCATCACATTGACGCCGGCAATGCCTTCGGGCGGCACGGCGTTGACATCGGCTGCGATAAGAAGATGCTTTGCATGCGCCAGATCGGCCGATGTCATCACTTGCACGCCTGCTACCCCCGTAGCAAATACGAGCTCCGCACGCGCGAGTTCCCGATGCAATTGCTCGGACGTTCCCGTTGCAACGCCCGATGTCGCAATGTCGAAGCGGCGATTGATTTCATCGCTGACTTGGGTGGCGCGCGACTGACTGGAATGGCTTGCGACCGCAACGTCCGCGCCGAGCGATGCCGCCATCGCAGCGGCCACGCGCCCGACCGCGCCCGTGCCGCCGAGTATGAGCACGCGCTTGCCGCCAAGATCGACGTTATGCACGGCTTTGAGATGTTTTTCTGCTAAAGCCACTAAATCGGCGGCAGTCGTATAAGCGCCGCTAGGATCGGTAAAAATGCTGACTTCGAAAGGCGGCACCATGGCGCGGCGTGTGCGTTCCAGCATGTCGGCGGCTTGCATCACATCTCTTCCGTCTAGCGTGAGCAGCACGACATTGTCTTCGTCGACGCCGCAATACGGCACGAGAATCTGATAGCCCGCATCGGCGGCCATGTTCACATCGAACGGGCTCATTTGCGGCGTGCTGGAGAGCCTGTGCAGAACGTAAGGTCTTTCCGTGGCTTCGGGCATGGCGATGAACTCTCAACGGTTTCGAATTCGGTGTCGCGCGTCATGGCGCTAAAGCTTTCTTAAGCGTTCAGGCTGCGTTCGCATTGTGATGCCGATGATCGGGTCGCGCGCCACGATGCGCCGCGATTGCGTCCGGCCGCAATGGAAAACGCAAGCGATGCACCGGGCGCCACGCGCGTGGCGGTGGAAAGCGCGCGCTCCGCTTCCTGCGCGCTTTCTACGAACGCAAAGCCGACCGGTCCCCACGACGTTTGTCCGATGCCGGCTTTTTGCTCAGCGGCGACCGCATCGAGCGCACGCTCGACGGCAGGGCTTGCGAACACACCGCCCTGCACGGGCGCGAAGTATTCGCCGATGGTGTACTGCATGGCGCTGATCGCATCGGCGAAGATGGTGAAGTCGCTTTCGACGACGGCAGGAAGAATGCGCATCAGCACGAGATGACTCAGGTACGCGGCTGTAGAAGGAAACGGTGCGAGCGATGTAATGCCGCGGTGGTCTTCATTGCCATGCAGCAGACCTTCCGCACGAGATGTCGTCTATGAGGAGCACGCGCCATGCATCGGGAAACGCTTGTCTTGCCAAGAGCGGCAGCATGTTCAAAGCGCTGACATTTGCCGTATTGCGACCGCCATCGACAATCAAACCGCCATGATCGAACCCATGAATGCTGATGCCCGACCGCGCGCCACGCCCAAGCACACGCGCAATATCCGCCGTACTCGCTTCGATGCCCGCAATCCGCACGAACGCGCTTTGCAATTCCCCGATATACTATGAGATACGCGCGCGTTGATCGTCTGTCACATTCATTGCCTTCGATATGCGGCGCAGTTGTGTTTTGCGCACGGTGATTCGCGTGCCATGCCCTTCGATCGACAGGCCCACGCTGCCGAACGCGCGGCCCAGTGAACCGTTCGGATCGGTAAAGCCGAGATGCAGGCGCGCAGGCGCTTCGACGGTGACCGCTGGAGCGACGACAGGCGTCCGAGTTGGGTCGGCATCGCGGGATCGGTCCTTGGGCAAGTTTCGGGCTTTGGTTAAGCAAATGCTGTACCAGCCGAAGGACTAAAAAGGCTTAAGCCTTGTCTTCGTCGTATTTGATATAAAGGAAACGCTGATCGTCGGCGGGTGTCCCGTCTAGCGGACCACCTTCCTTTCCGGGCTGCCATTGAACGACATCTTCAATCTTCGACGCTAAAGCGAAGTCTTTATCCGTAATGCCTTTAGTGGAATGCGTCTTGAGCTTGACGACGACAAAGGCATAAGAGACGGTGAGATCCGGGTGATGCCATGCTGCTTCGGCCAGATGCCCCACGGTGTTCACCACCATTAGCGTGCCTTTCCAGCTTTCCGTTTTGAATTTGCGCCTGAGCCAGCCATCTTCCAGATACCAATGCTTGAGCGGGCCGATTAAGCACTGCTGAATTTCTTCATTGGAATAGACCTTTTCGGCTTGAGCCATGTGACACCTCCTTATAGAGCAGATTGAGCCGGACATGAAACAGTATGCGCCCATCATGAGAACGCGTTTGTCTCGCTGCAATGCATCACTGACGACCGTTCCATCCCCTGAAGAAATTCGCGCTTTTGACATACAGGCCCTAAGCACGAGTGTATTAAACCGGCATGGAATATGCAGATGGCGTCGATACGCAATCGTCCGGCAAAGAATCGGGCAAGCGAAAAGCGAAGCTCGTTACCTGCATTGAGAAGGCGCGCACGATGCAACCGGTAGCGTGTTCATTCCTGTGTCGGAGGCGTCATCATTCTGGAGGAGACGTGAACTTACGCACCCTGGTTCTTGGACTGGCGGTGGTGGTGACGGCGAGCCTTAACTCACTCATGGCTCAAGCCGATTCGCAACTCGACACGGCTTCAAGAATCCATCGAATTGGGCGGCGCAGGCGAACAATTATTCGAATTACCACTATAGCACGCTCAAGCAGATCAACGAGAACCACGTCGGCAAGCTACAGGTTGGCTGGACCATGTCCACCGGCGTGCTACGCGGCCATGAAGTCCCGCCGCTCGTCATTGGCGACACGATGTACATCCACTTGCCATTTCCTAATAAAGTCATTGCCATCAACCTCAAGGATCAGACCTTCATCTGGCAGTATCAGCCCAAGCAGGATAATCAGGTCATTTCGGTAATGTGCTGCGATACGGTCAACCGTGGCCTGGCGTATGGCGACGGCAAGATCTTCCTCCAGCAGGCCGATACCAAGCTCGTCGCGCTCGATGCGAAGACAGCGACGTCGTCTGGACCGCGCAGAACGGCGACTCCAAGAAGGGCGAAACCAACACCAATGCGTCGCACGTTTTCGGCGACAAAGTGCTGACGGGTATTTCCGGCGGCAAGTTCGGCGTACGCGGCCGTCTGATTGCCTACAACATCAAGGACGGCAAGGAAGCATGGAAGGCTTATAGCGTAGGCCCCGACAACGAAATGCTCTTCGACCCGCAAACGACGATGACCTGGTCTGACGGCAAGATGGTGCCGGTGGGCGCGGATTCATCGCTCAAGATCTGGCAGGGCGATCAATGGAAGTACGGCGGCGGGACGACGTGGGGTTGGTATGCATGGGATCCGAAGCTGAATCTCGTGTACTACGGCTCGGGCAACCCGGGCACATGGAACCCGACTCAGCGCCCCGGCTACAATAAGTGGTCCATGACCATCTTCGCGCGCGATCTCAACACGGGCAAGGCGAAATGGGTCTATCAGATGACGCCTCACGACGAGTGGGACTATGACGGCGTCAACAAAATGATTCTTTCGGACTTGAACATCGGCGGCAAGAAGGTTCCCGCTATTGTTCACTTCGACCGCAACGGCTTCAGCTATACGCTGAATGGGTTGCGAATTTCGTCTGCCCGTGCGATCAGGCGCCGGAAGAAAAGCTCGAACGGGCGCTGAAGGAGTACGTCGGCTGGATCTTCCTGCGCGGCCAGCGTATTGCCGTACGCGCGCAAAGCGATCCGCCGTGGACACCACAGCACGATCCGCGCGCACATGCCGCACGAATCATCGTGCTGCGACCACCGAATGGACCCCCCAGC
>LELG01000187.1 GCA_001045575.1 Candidatus Burkholderia pumila | reverse complement strand
AAGTTGTACCTCTCGCCGGTGCTGGACTTGTATAACGGCGAAGTCATCGCTTATGAGACGGCGAAGCGTCCAGCGTTCGAGATGGTGAGCATGATGCTCACAAAGGCGCTCGCGCGATTGCAGCCGCCCAGTACCAGATGTCTGCGTATCGCTGCCTACTGCAAAAACGAGCGCTGACGCAGAGCATGTCACGCAAGGGTAACTGCCTTGACAACGCCGCTATGGAGAGCTTCTTCGGTACGTTAAAGTCTGAGTGCTTCCGGCTACACCGCTTCCACAGCATCGAACACTTGCAAGCGGAGCTGAACCGCTAATCCACTTAATACAATCACGATCGCATCAAGCTGAAACTGAAAGGGCTGAGCCCCGTGCAATACAGCACACTCAGCCATTGGCCGCGTAGTCTTTAACTGTCCAACTTCGTGGGGTCAGTTCAAAGCCGGGGTTTTTGCGTGTGCTGCTCGATGCATCAGGCAGGAAACACACCGGTCGACAAGTATCGGTCACCCCGATCGCACACGACGAAAACGATCGTCGCGTTCTCCACCTGCCGTGCGATCCGCAGCGCCACTTCACACGCGCCGCCCGACGAAATGCCCGCGAAAATGCATTCGACCGATGCGAGCTTGCGCGCCATCGCTTCCGACGCGGCCTGACTCACGTTCTCGACACGATCCACGCGCGAGCGATCGAAAATCTTCGGCAGATATGCTTCCGGCCACTTGCGGATGCCCGGAATGCGCGAGCCCTCTTCCGGCTGCGCGCCGATGATCTCGATCTTCTCGTTCTTCTCCTTCAAATAATGCGACACGCCCATGATCGTGCCCGTCGTGCCCATTGACGAAACGAAATGCGTGATGCGGCCATCGGTCTGCTTCCACAATTCCGGGCCGGTGGTTTCATAGTGCGCAAGCGGATTGTCCGGATTCGCAAACTGATCGAGGATGATGCCCTTGCTATCGCGCTGCATCTGCTCGGCGAGATCGCGGGCGTATTCCATGCCGCCGGTCGTCGGCGTCAGCACGATCTGCGCGCCGTACGCGCCCATGCTCTGGCGACGCTCGATCGACAAGTCTTCCGGCATGATGAGCACCATCTTGTAGCCGCGCACCGCCGCAGTCATCGCCAGCGCGATGCCGGTGTTGCCGCTGGTCGCTTCGATCAACGTGTCGCCCGGCTTGATTCGGCCGCGCTTTTCGGCTTTCCGGATCATCGACAAAGCCGGGCGATCTTTCACCGAACCTGCCGGATTATTGCCTTCGAGCTTGCCCAGCACGATGTTGTTGCGGCTGCGGATGTCGTCGTCCACCACGCGGACGAGTTGCACGAGCGGCGTGTTGCCGATCGTGTCTTCAATAGTCATGTAGGCCATATGGGGAACCGGTCCGGTTGCATGCGAAAAACAGCGTGATTTTGATATAAGGATTTATTGATTGTAGCCCAGCGGTCCTTTCCATGCCGGTTGCATCTCTTTTGCGGGGGTGGGATGCCAACGCAAAAAGCCCACGGCCAAAACAGCTGCGGGAAATATGAAGGAGGAGAGGAAACATCAGCCAATACGAAGGCGCGCACTGACCGGACGCGCCTTCGCACCCGCGTTACTTCTTGACGACGACAGGCTTACTCGCAGGCGTCGCCGATATACTTGTGTGGCCGTCACCGCAGCCGTTTTCGGTGGTGCACCGCCAATCCAGACGCTGCACGGTCTTGCCGCCCAGGCTTTTGACGCGCGTGCTCAGATCGCTCGCGTACTTGAAGAGACCGTGCGCCTGACGTTCATCGAGGATGGATTTGGCCTTGGCCGGGCCGATGTCCTTGATCCCGCGCAGCGCATCGGCGTTGGCGGTGTTGACATCGACCGATGCGAACGCCGAGCCGAACGACAGGGCGAGCGCGAGAGCGACAAAAGTGGAACGTGCTTGCTTGAACATGTGTAGGTCTCCGAGAAGAACCGGCCGGAAACCGCGCCGACCGTGAGACCCAGTGTAGAGAGACTTCTTTTGCGTTTATAGCTGGCCGAATAGCCAACGCACGTAGCGGTCAACGCCTTCCTGAACGGTCAGAAACGGAGCGTCGTAACCGGCTGCGCGAAGCTTCGACTGGTCCGCCTGCGTGAAGCATTGATACTTATCGCGCAGCGCATCGGGGAACGGAATGTACTCGATCAGACCGCGCTGCACGAGTTCCGCCAGCGACAGCGAAGCCTCGCCGTTCAAGGCCCGCAGCGAATTCACCACCGTCGATGCGATATCGTTGAACGGCTGCGCGCGCCCCGTGCCGAGGTTGAAAATGCCCGACTTCTCCGGGTGATCGAAGAAGAAGAGATTGACCTTCACCACGTCTTCGACGGAGATGAAATCGCGCGTCTGCTCGCCCGCTTCATAGCTGTTGTATTGGCCAAACAGCTTAACCTTGCCTTCCGAGCGGAACTGGTTGAAGTTGTGAAAAGCGACCGACGCCATGCGTCCCTTGTGCGTTTCGCGCGGGCCGTAGACGTTGAAATAGCGAAATCCGACGATCTGGCTCTTCGCCTTCGGCAAAACCTGACGCACGATCTGATCGAACAGGAACTTCGAATAGCCGTAGACATTTAGCGGCTTTTCGAATTCGCGGTCTTCGACGAAAAGGCTCGACCCACCATACGTCGCCGCCGACGAAGCATACAGGAACTGCACGTCCTGCGCCTGACAGATATCCATCACTTCGCGGCTGTAGCGGAAGTTATTGTCCATCATGTAGCGGCCGTCGGTTTCCATCGTGTCCGAACAGGCGCCTTCGTGGAACACGGCGCGCGCACGGCCGAAATCGCCGCGCCGGAAGCGCTCGACGAACTCGCTCTTGTCGAGATAATCGTCGATTTCGCAATCGACCAGATTCTTGAACTTGTCGGCGCGCGTGAGATTGTCCACGGCGACGATGCGCTGCGCGGCGCGCTCGTTGAGCGCCTTGACGAGATTGCTGCCGATGAGCCCGGCAGCGCCGGTTACGATAATGGTCATGTGAAGGATGTCAGGCGAAAAGTTCGTTGTAGTCGACGGTCGCCGTGCCGAGCTTGCCGACGACAATGCCGGCAGCACGGTTCGCATAGACGATCGAGTCGACGAGCGGCACGCCCGCGCCCAGCATGGTCGCGACCGTCGCGATGACGGTGTCGCCCGCTCCCGAGACATCATATACTTCACGCGCTTCCGCCGATGTGTGGACGACTTGTGTCTCCGTGAAGAGCGTCATGCCCTCTTCTGAGCGCGTGAGCAGCAGCGCGCTCAGTTCGAGTTCCTCGCGCAGCTTGCGGACGCGCTCGTGCAAATCTTCCTCCGACTTCCACTGGCCGACGACCTCGCGCAATTCCGCGCGATTCGGCGTAGTCAGCGTCGCGCCGCGATACCGATCCCAGTCGTCGCCCTTCGGATCCACGAGCACCGGTTTGCCCGCGCGCTTCGCCTCCGCGATCATCTGCATGACGTGCGTGAGACCGCCCTTTGCGTAGTCGGACATCAAGATGACGTCGTGCTGCGGCAGCAGTTCCGTGAAACGCTGGAGGCACGTCAGCAGCACTTCATGATTCGGCGCATCCTCGAAATCGACACGCAGCAGTTGTTGCTGACGCGACAGCACACGCAGCTTGATGGTCGTCGGCAGATCGGGATCGCGGCCGAGATGCGCCGCGACCTTGCTTTTGCCCAGCAATTCGACAATACGCTCGCCCGGTTCGTCGTGCCCGACCACGCACAGCAAGCCCGCCTGAGCGCCAAGTGCCGCCGCGTTGCGCGCGACATTGGCCGCGCCGCCCAGCCGGTCTTCCTTCTTGTTGACGCGTACGACGGGGACCGGCGCTTCGGGCGAAATGCGGTTCACATCGCCGAACCAGTAGCGGTCGAGCATCACATCGCCGACGACCAGCACACGCGCGGAATTGATGCGCGCGGAAGGTACGACGGGGATTTCGGCCTGCTCAGTTGCGGTTGCCGTTGCTGTCCAGTTCGACATGGGGACGTCCTATTGCAAAATAGTCGATGCCCAGTTCGGCCATCGCCTCCGGTTCATACAGATTGCGGCCGTCGAAGATCATCGGCATCTTCAACTCGCTCTTCAAGTGCCCGAAGTCCGGGCTCTTGAATTCCTTCCATTCGGTCACGATGACGAGTGCATCCGAACCCGTCAGTGCTTCCTTCTGCGTCTTCACGAAGTGCAGACGCTTGATATCTTCCGGCCGCTCGGCCAGGTCCAGCGCGAACACGCGCTGCGCTTCCTGCATCGACACCGGATCATAGGCGCGGACCGTTACGCCGCGTTCCAGCAGCGCCGCGATCAGGCGGCGGCTCGATGCCTCGCGCATATCGTCGGTCTGCGGCTTGAACGCGAGTCCCCACACCGCAAACGTGCGGCCGTGCAGATCCTCGCCCATGCGCTTCACGATCTTGTTGACGAGCACTTCTTTCTGATCGTCGTTGACGGCTTCGACTGCTTCCAGAATGCGCAACCGATGGCCATTTTCACGCGCCGTCTGCACCAATGCCTGCACATCCTTCGGGAAACACGAGCCGCCGTAACCGCAGCCCGCATACAGGAAGTGATACCCGATTCGCGGGTCCGAGCCAATCCCCCGCCGCACCGATTCGATGTCCGCGCCGACCGTATCCGCGAGATTCGACAGATCGTTCATCAACGAGATGCGCGTGGCGAGCATTGCGTTGGCGGCGTACTTGGTGAACTCGGCAGAGCGCACGTCCATGTAGAGCGTGCGTTCGTGATTGCGGTTGAACGGCGTGTACAGGCGTTTCATCTTTTCGCGGGCGCGCTGGCCGTCCGCATCGTCGTCGATGCCGATCACGATGCGGTCCGGCCGCATGAAATCATCGACCGCCGCGCCTTCCTTCAGAAACTCGGGGTTCGAAACGACGGAAAAGCGATGCTTGTCCGACGTATCCAGCCCGCGCGCCTTCAACTCTTTCGCGACGATTTTATGCACATGCCGCGCCGTCCCGACCGGCACCGTCGATTTATCGACGATCACCTTGAAGCAGTTCGAATACTTGCCGATATTGCGCGCTGCCGCGAGGACGTATTGCAGATCGGCGGAACCGTCTTCATCCGGCGGCGTGCCAACAGCAATGAACTGCACTTCGCCGTGCTCGACGCTCGCCTTGATATCGGTCGAAAACTGAATGCGTCCCGCCTCGCGCGTGCGATTGAGCATTTCCAGCAAGCCCGGCTCGTGAATGGGCACGCCGCCATTGTTGAGAATTTCGATTTTGTGTGGATCGAGATCCAGACAAAACACGTTATGACCGATTTCAGCGAGACATGCGCCCGTGACAAGACCGACATAACCCGTGCCGACGATGGTGATTTTCATGAGTTTCCCGAAGGTTATTCAGATGCGGTGCGATGGAAAAATCAGGCAGAACTGATGATCGGTTCGACGCAGCGCGGCGCGTAGAGCGCGGCGCGTAGGTTTCCCAGCCGCTGCATCCGGGGCACTGCCAATAGAATAGGCGCGCCCGGAAGCCGCAGGTTTGACATGTGTACCGCGGCAAATTCTTGGTGCGCTGTTTGACGAGATTACGCATCAACTCAAGCTCGCCGCGACGTGGTTCTTCCGCCGTCGCTTCCTGCGCTTCGAGCAGGCGCGTCATGCCCGCGAGATTCGGTGCACTCTGCATCTGCTTGCGCGCGAGCGTGTGTGCGGCATCGAGTCCGCGCAATTCCTGCACGTGCTTGTACGTAACATCGAGCAAATCGTTCGATGGATAACGCGTCGCGTAATCCGTCAGCAGATCCACGCCCTCTTCCGTCTTGCCGAGCGCGCTGTACGCCTTCATCAGCTTTTCGGCCACGAGCGGCAGATACGCCTCGTTCTGCGCTTCCACGCGCTTCCACATCTCGATGGCGGCGGGCAGATTGCCGGCGGCGGCTTCGACATCGCCCGCGAGAATGGTCGCGCGCACATTATCCGGATTCGATGCCAGCGCGAGGTTCAGTTCACTGCGCGCGCCATCGGGATTCTTGCGCTGAAGCGCTTCCTGCGCGAGTTCGCAATGAAAATGCGCGATCTCCATATGCAACGACGGCACACCCATTTTCTCGATGCGTTCTGCCGTCGTGATCGACTTAGGCCAGTCTTTTTCGATCTCGTAAATGGTCAGCAGTGCCCGTTGCGCGCCGAGCGAGTATTCACCGGTATCGAGCGAACGGAAGGTTTCTTCGGCGCGATCCAGCAAGCCCGCTTTCAGAAAATCCTGCCCGAGTTCATACAGCGCGTGATCGCGTTCGTTGACCGGCAAATCCGCACGGCTCAACAAATTCTGATGCACGCGAATCGCGCGATCCGTCTCGCCGCGACGGCGAAACAGATTGCCGAGCGCAAAATGCAGTTCGATAGTTTCAGGATCGAGCTTGGCTACTTCGATAAAGGCGTCGATTGCCTTGTCGTGCTGTTCGTTCAGCAGAAAGTTGAGGCCGCGAAAATACGAGCGCGGCAGATTCGCGTTTTCGGAAAGGAGCACTTTCAGGTCGTAGCGCGATGCCATCCAGCCAAGCGCGAACGCGACCGGAATGACGAGCAGCCACCAGAAATCTAGATCCATGCGATTAAGTTGTTGAGTCGGTTAGGCGTCTGCTTTTTCGCAGCAATCACAACGCGATGCTAGTGTTGTGAGTTAAAAATTAATTGAATGATTAGCTGCTTACTGTGCGATGGACGGCACGTACTTCAAGAGGTGGCGAAGAGCGGAAGACCCAAGGCGGAACTCGTGTTGAGTGACTCGGAGCGCGAACAACTCAAGGCATTGACAATGCGTCGCAAGACAGCGCAGGCGTTGGCGTTGCGAGCGCGGATTGTGCTGGCGTGCGCGAAGGGCGTCGACAATAAGGATGTTTTGGCAAAACTGCGAATCACTCAACAAACCGTTTCGAAGTGGCCGGCAGACTTTGTTGCTTATCGTTTGGATGGTCTGCTCGATGCGCCGCGCCCCGGCGCGCCGAGCACGATCGAGGATTCGCATGTTGACGCGGT
>LELG01000186.1 GCA_001045575.1 Candidatus Burkholderia pumila | reverse complement strand
CCCAGGTAAGAACCCACTCCTTCATCGCACAACCGCCGCATCTACGCCGCCTGACCCTTAAGCGCGAGAGCTTCGCGGTTACATGCCCGCTCGCCCTGTTCGGCAACGCCTTTTATCCGGTTAGCCTTGTCCATCGGCTCGCAGTTTCGCTTCACGCTTCCTCCCCACGATCAGTCGCCCTTTCGCAGTTGCGCTTCGCTCGCTGTGATCAACTTGCGGTGGGACTTGCACCCACGAGTGTGCGCTCATGCTGGGCGCACACAAAAAAAGCGCGGCCCTCCCAAGAGAACCGCGCTTTCTCAAGCCCATTCGATAAGAAGCCCTTAAGCCTCCACATCCTCCAGACTCAGCATCTCCGTCTGGTCGTTATACGAGAAGATCTCGCCATACCGTCCCCAGTCGATGACCGCATCCAGCGTTTCCTGCGCGGCGCTATCGGAGAGATGATCCTCAAGCTCCTGCTCGAACCGTACGCGCGGCGCGCGATGCCCCGGTCGCTCATTCAGCACCTTCTTGATCCGCGCCGCGAGCGGCACATGCCGCAGCAAATGTTCCGCGAACATCATCTTTCGCTCCTGCGTGTCGAACTCCGCGAACACGCGCGCCTGGGGCGTCAGATAGATATCGCCTTCGCGCACATCGGCGAAACCGAGATGTTGCAGCACTTCCGCGATAGGAAACAGATCGTCCACTTCCAGATGCAGCGTCCGCGCAATTTCCGGCATGTCCGCGCGCCCGTGGTACGGCGCGGCGGCGAGCGTTTCGATCAGACCGGCCATCAGATTGGTCGAGACGGAAGGCAGCCAGCTTCCCAGATCCAGCCCCTTCTTCTTCGCTTCGTCCATCTGCCGCGCGGTCATCTTCGCGTAGATATCGTCGACGAGCTTGCGGAACACCGGGTCCAGACGGTTGCGCGGATGCTTGAACGGCACCTTGATTTCGGCCATCACGCGTCCCGGATTCGACGACAACACCAAAATCCGGTCGCACATGAACACCGCTTCCTCGATGTTGTGCGTCACGATCAGCACCGACTTGATCGACAGCCGTCCCTGCGTCCAAAGATCGAGCAGATCGGTACGCAGGTTTTCGGCGGTCAGCACGTCGAGCGCGGAGAACGGCTCGTCCATCAGCAAGAGCGTGGGATCGACGACCAGCGCACGCGCAAAGCCCACGCGCTGCCGCATGCCGCCCGACAATTCGCGCGGATAGGCATTCTCGAAGCCGTCCAGACCGATCAGGTCGATGGCCACCAGCGCCCGTTCATGCCGCTCGCGCGCGCCCACCCCCTGCGCTTCCAGACCCGCTTCCACGTTCTGCAGCACGGTCAGCCACGGGAACAACGCGAAGGTTTGGAACACCATCGCGACGCCCTTGGCGGGACCGCGCAACGGCTCGTTCAGATACGTGACTTCGCCCGCCGTCGGCTCGATCAGACCGGCGATGATGCGCAGCAGCGTCGACTTGCCCGAGCCGGACCGCCCGAGCAGGCCGACGATCTCGCCCTCGCGCAACGAGAGATTGGCGTCGTCGAGCACGAGCAGTTCGCCCTGCGTCTTGTTGAAGTCGCGGCTCACATTGGCGATGCGCATGATTTCCGCACTGAGGCGCGGCGGCGTGCCCGGCGTGGACGATACACCCGGCGCGCGCTGAAAACTTTGCGTGTTTTTAAGGTTCTGCATCGACACTCGTCCTCAATCCAGTCGGAGTCTTGATTCAGCGTAGGCGTACAGCGGACGCCACAGCAAGCGGTTGAACAGCGTCACGAACAGCGACATTACGGCGATGCCCAGAATGATCTTGGGATAGTCGCCCGCCGCCGTCGTCTGTGCGATATACGAGCCGAGACCGTGCGCCACGACCTCGGTCTTGCCCCACGACACCGCTTCCGCAACGATGCTCGCATTCCATGCGCCGCCCGACGCCGTGATCGCGCCCGTGATGTAGAATGGGAAAATGCCCGGCAGCATGCAGTTCTTCCACCACTGCCAGCCGGTGATCTGAAAGTTCTTCGCAGCCTCGCGGTAATCGTTCGGATAAGCCGATGCGCCCGCAATCACGTTGAACAGGATATACCACTGCGTTCCCAGCACGATCAACGGAGACAGCCAGATATCCGGATTCAGGTGAAAGCGCACGATGACCACGACGAATACCGGAAACAGCAGGTTCGCCGGGAACGCCGCAAGGAACTGCGCGAGCGGTTGCACCTTCTCCGCAAGCGCCGGACGCAAGCCGATGAGCACGCCGATCGGCACCCAGATGACCGATGCAATTGCAATCAGCACGACCACGCGAATCAGCGTGATGAAGCCGAGCAGGAATACATGCCCGACTTCGCCCCACGTGACGCCCGTCGCCAAGAACGACACCACTTTCCACACGACGAACACCGTTAGAAGCAGCGCGCCCCACGCGATGTCGCCCGTGCGTGTGGACGGCATGGCGGATGCGGGCAGCTTGCCGAGCTTCACGCCCTGCAGCGACGGTAGCCGGATCGGCATGCGCGCGGTCTTTGCCAGAAGCCAGCCGGCCGGCACGAGCAGACGGTGAATCAGACGCGTGCGGCGGATCAGATCGAGCAGCCAGGATTCGGGCGCATCGCCGGAACTGGTGCTTTCCATACGGAACTTGTCTGCCCACGCGACGAGCGGACGGAACATCAGTTGATCGTAGGCAAGGATCACGACGATCATCGCCAAAATCACCCAGCCGATCGCGCTGAGATTGCGCTCGCCGATGGCCGCCGCCAGATATGCGCCGACGCCCGGCAGCACTATGGTGCGATTGCCCACCGTGATCGCCTCCGACGCCACCACGAAGAACCAGCCGCCCGACATCGACATCATCATGTTCCAGATGAGGCCGGGCATCGAATAAGGCACTTCGAGCTTCCAAAAGCGCTGCCAGTTGGTCAGGTGGAAGCCGCGCGAAACTTCGTCCAGATCGCGCGGCACCGTGCGCAGCGACTGGTAGAAGCTGAACGTCATGTTCCACGCCTGGCTCGTGAAGATGGCGAAGATTGCCGCGCATTCCGCGCCGATCACGCGTCCAGGAAACAGCGCGAGAAAGAAGGTGACCGTAAACGAGATGTAGCCCAGCACCGGCACCGACTGGAGAATGTCGAGGATCGGCACAAGCACCATGGACGCGCGCCGGCTCTTCGCCGCGAGCGTGCCATAAATGAGCGTGAATACGAGCGATGCGAGCATCGCCAGCAGCATGCGCAAGGTGGTGCGTAGCACGTATTCTGGGAGATTGGCGGGATCGAGCGAGATCGCCTGCGTCTGCAAGGTCGAGATCGGCGCGAGCGTTTCGTGGAAGCCCACGGCGGCGAGCGCGATCATGCAGATGATCATCGGGAACGCCACGAAATCCCAACTGTTGGGCAGTATCCGCCACGCCGACGCGTTCGCCGTGCGGTTGAGATTGAATCCAAATTCCATGCAAGGCCCTCCCCGTAAGGCTTGTTCCAACCGCTCGAAGCGCGGAATAGTGCTTGAGACGGCTGGTGCGCCGTCCCGCGGGCAAGACGCCTTTGCCCGCTCCCCGCACGCCTAACGCGCGCGGCGGCATTTCCGACGACACACTGCGTGCATCCGTCGGCATGTACACGTCCGTTTTTTGATGACTCGGCTCCACCCGGTCGATAATCCGGCGCGGCCGGGTCGCCGCGCTTAATCGAGCGACACTACACCAGACCCGATTACAGGCACAACCACGCCCCGACACCCGCGCCGCGCCCTTTCATGCGATGTTTCTATTGCTCTTCGGCGCGGCAAAGACAAAAAGGGTAGCCGCGCCGCAAGCGCTCCGCAAGCGCTCGATTCTTCATTGCAGTTGCGAAGCCCGCCAGAGGGGACAACCCGAACGTATTCCATCGCCTCTTGGCTTAACACACACACACACACACACACACACACACACACACACCGGGGGGCCGATGCGATGCGTGAAGTCATTTTCGATTCGATCGACTGCATGGACCGCTCTGAGCACACCCTATTCGGTGGTGCGTCGCGTCCGTTTTTAGCCGCGCAACGGCAGCACGCGATGAGCAAGTTACATGCCCGGGCGGCGATTATCCCGTTTTTGGTGATCGGCGGCGAGTCCTTTGTGGCTTGCTGCCGACGCGCGGCACATATAAAAAACGCCACCGGCAGCGAAGCATGACGCAATGAGCAAGCTCCTCCTGCACGGCCTGATTGCAACCGTCGGCCTCGCACTGCTCGCGCTCGTGTGCTGGATCGCGGCGGGCATGCTGTCGGACCGCGCATGGTGCAGCAGGAAATGACCTCTACCGTGCACACCGAGCGGCAGATGGCGGCGTCGATCGTCGACAACATGGCGCAGATCATCGCAAGCGATCTGGCCATGTCGCGCGCCATTCTCGCCACGCTCGCGCAGATGGATCTGCTCCAGAAAGCGCTCGCGGAGTCGCGCAATTATGCAACGGACGCCCCGCCGACCGAAAACGAGCGCCGCGCCCGCTGGACCGTGCAGCCGGGCTTTGCGAAGGTCAACGACTTTCTGCACGACGCGCAGGGCTTCTCCGGCCTCAATTCCATCTGGCTCGTCCATGAGCAGCGATTCTGCATCGCATCGAGCAATTCAGACGATGCGAACAGCTTCATCGGTTACGACATGAGCGGGTGCGCGTATGTCACGCGGGCGTTGCTCGGCGGATTCGCGGAAGATGTACGGCGTCGGGCGAGCCGGGGATTTTCATCGCCGCGCCCGCGTATCAGGACGGGATTCTGGTCGGCGCGGTGATCGCAAAAGTGAGTCTCGACCGGCTGCGACACTGGGTCTCGCGCGCCGGCACCTTCTCACCGATGAAAACGGCGTCGTCGTCATGGCGCACGACGGCGCGCTCGAATACGAAGCCATGCCGGATGCGCCGGTCACGCGCATGACGCCGCGCGAACGGCTGGAGCATTATCGGCGCGAGCAGTTTCCGGAACTGCGCGTGGTGCATAAGTCGGCGATCGGATGCGCGAAGCCGCGCACTGGCTCGCGCAGGATTTCTTCACGACCATTCGGGGCTGTTGGCGCGCATCGTCCATCCGCTGACGACGTGGCCGGAAATCAGCCGCAATCACAGCCGCGACCGCTTCCTCGTGTTCCTGACGATGCTCGGCGTCGTCACGCTCGCTATCGTGATCGTCACGTCGTATTCGCACGAACAGCGGGCTGCATCGCGCGACGCGGGATTTCGCGGAGCAGTTGCAGTCGGCCAATACGCTGCTGTCGGCGGAAGCGCGTCACGATGTGCTCACCGGCGCGCTCTCGCGCCGATATTTCCTCGATACGCTGCGCCACGAAGTCGAGCTTGCGCGGACGATCGGCGCGCCGCTGTCGGTCGCCATCGCCGATCTGGATCACTTCAAGCAGATCAACGACCGCTTCGGCCACGCGGCGGGGGACCGGGCGCTGGAGCATTTCGTGGAAGTGTGCCGCACGCAACTGCGTCCGAGCGATGCCATCGGCCGGCTCGGCGGCGAGGAATTCGGCATTCTGCTGCCGTAGACTTTGCTCGCGGACTGCTCGCGGACTGCTCGCGGACGCGACCGCAGCGAAGTGCGCCCCGCCGATTCCACGCCGCCGACTCGCCCACCGGCAAGTGACGCGAATACGTTATGCGACGCCGTTGCATCGCGCAGGTATCATCGAATTTCGATACAGGCGCCGCCGGCGTCACCGGGGGGAGGATTGCATGAAGAGAAATCTGGTCGACTGAGTTGATTCGAAGGCTTCGAATCAGAGCGCGCGTTCCTCGTGCTACAGGCCGGCGCGGCGCTCGGAGACGGAACGCGTGGCGACATCGAACGGAAAGGTCATGACGACCCGCAAGCCGCCCTCGGCATGATTGCCGATCTCGCATTCGCCGCCCGCGCGACGCGCCAGTCAGTCGACGATGGCAAGCCCCAGGCCACTGTGCCCGCTGCCGCCGCGCGCCGGATCGAGCCGCACGAACGGGCGGCTTGCCTTGATGAGATCGTCCGGCGCGATGCCTTTGCCGTGGTCCGACACGGTCACCCGGCCTTTCGCCGCACGCCGCATGGCCACGACGACCGGCGGCACGCCATAGGCCTGCGCGTTGTCCAGCAGATTCGATAGCAGCCGATCCAGCGTCGCCGTAGGCAATGCGAAAGTCGGACCCGTTTAGAGTTCGAGACGAATGGTGTCCGCTCCCGGCGACACCGCCCGATACGCCCGCGCAATCCGCTCACAACCAGAACCGGGCTCGCTGCCGTCCGGGCGGTCCTGCGCAAATACCAGGAATTGCTCGACCGATATGCGCCATGGAATCGACGTCGCGCATGACGCCGTCGCATGTTTCTCGTCGCCCATCATTTCCGCGCGCAGGCGCAGGCGTGCAAGCGGCGTCTTGAGATCATGCGCGACGCCCACGAGCGTCACGGCGCGGTCGTTCTCGGTCTGCGAGACTTCGCGGACCATGGTGTTGAAACCGTGCGTCAACTGACGCAATTCGTGCGGGCCGCGCTCGGACACGAGTGGCGTGGGCTGACCGCGCCCGAAGCGCTGCACCGCCTGCGCCAGCGCGCGCAGCGGATATATCCGGTTCTTGTCCATCGGCTCGCAGTTTCGCTTCACGCTTCCTTTCCACGTCCGGTCACCCTCGCGCAGTTGCGTTTCGCTTCGTTCGCTGTGGTCAACTTGCGGTGGGACTTACACCCACGAGTGTGCGCCCATGCTGGGCGCACACGAAAAAGGCCGTAGATTGAACTGACCCCACGAATTTCAAAGACTACGCGGCCAATGGCTGAGTGCTGTATTGCACGGGGCTCAGCCCTTTCAGTTTCAGCTTGATGCGATCGTGATTGTAGTAGTGGATGTAGCGGTTCAGCTCCGCTTGCACCGTTCGATGCTGTAGAAGCGGTGTAGCCGGAAGCACTCAGACTTTAACGTACGAAGAAGCTCTCCATTGCGGCGTTGTCAAGGCAATTGCCCTTACGCGACATGCTCTGCGTTAGAGCGTTCTGGCTCAGCAGCCGTCGGTAGGCCGACATCTGGTACTGGGCGGATTCAACCGGTCG
>LELG01000185.1 GCA_001045575.1 Candidatus Burkholderia pumila | reverse complement strand
CCGCCGCTCGATCTCATGTCCAAGTGATGGCGCGCCCGGCCAGTACATCGCTCCTCGGCCTGTCAACCGATACACCTGCTTTGCACTTCGTCCCATGCAACACCTCCTTGATCAAAGGTGTTGCGACGACCGATTGAATCCGCCTCTTGACCGGGAACTTGAGTGGCGCGGGCTGCGTTTCGTGAGATACGTCGACGACTGTAACGTCTACGTGCGCAGCAAACGCGCGGCCATCGGGTGATGGCAAGACTGAAGTCCTTCCTCACCGGCAAGCTCAAGCTGAAGGTCAATGAAGCGAAGAACGCGGTCGCATGGCCACACACGCGCAAATTCCTTGGGTTCGCTTTCCTTGAGCGGGATCAGGTTAAACGGCGGATTGCGCCCAAGGCTCTGGTTCGTTCGACGCCGTGTTCGCGGCGTCTTCTGGAAACAGTGGGGCAACAGCCCGAACCGCTTCCGGGAGCTGATGGTTCGCGGGGTCGATCGGGAACTGGCCGCCCAGACTGCTGGTTCCCCGCATGATGCATGGTGCCTGAGCAACAGTTCCGCCCTGCAACGCACACTCACCAATCGCTATCTCGGCTCCCTTGGTCTTCCATCGTTGCGTCGATAGCTGGGCAACCGATCCGAACCGCCGTGTACGGCCCCTACGCACGGTTGTGTGGGAGAGGGCGGGCCGCGAGGCCTGCCCCTATCCCGATTGTGACATCATCTGACGTCTTAGTGCGCAACTTATATGATTCGACGCTTTCTGGCTATTCAAGCTTAAGTTTCTAAGAAGTAAGGCTAAAAAAGATAAAGGTAAACGCGCGTTCAACCAAGTCATCTGATGATCTATAATATTAAGAGACAACTTATCACAAAAAACGATGTCGAATCAGGAGACACCCTTGCGATCCGCTTCTGCTCAAACCGCCGCCGACGATCTTGCTCGAATCGGCCAGATCGAAGGTCAAGCAGCACGTGCTGTCCTTGTCCCTCATTACCATGGCGAACTACATCGATCGCGTGAACGTCGGCTTCGTAAATTCGCACATGCAGGCGGATCTCGGCTTGAGCGCAGCGGCGTATGGATTCGGCGCGGGACTGTTCTTTCATCGGCTATGCGCTGTTCGAAGTGTCGTCCAACGTGTGCTGGTAAGGCGCGCGCGTCTGGCTCACGCGGATACATGGGCACGTGGAGAAGAATCGTCGCGGTGGCGATGGCGTTCGTGCAGAACAACACGTCGTTCTACGTGCTGCGCTTTCTGCTCAGGATCGCGGAAGCGGGGTTCTTTCCGGGCGTCGTCTATTACTTCACGCAATGGCCTTGCCGCAGAAGGAACGCGGCAAGGCCATCGCCATTTTTCTGGGCGGCTCGGCGTTCGCGTCCATGCTGTCCGGTCGTCCGATCACCGGCAATCTGCTGTCGATCACTGGTCTCGGCCTGAAAAGCTGGCAGTGGATATTGCTGATCGAAGGCGGCTTCTCCGTGTTCCTGTGCGGCGTGAGCTGGATGCTGCTCAAGTCGAAGATCGCGGATGCGCAGGCTCACGCCTGCCGAACGCGAAGCCGCGAGCGGCGGCCGTCACGTGCCCGACGTTCAAGCTCCTGAAGGATCCGCAGATTCTGCTGTTTTACTTCCTCAACTTCGCCATCCAGCTGACGATCTACGCGGCGACCTTTTGGCTGCCGACGATTATCCGCAAGATGGGCCATCTCACGGATTTCCAGGTCGGCCTGTTCAACACGATTCCGTGGATCATCGCAACGATTGCCATGTATATCTTTGCGATGCTTTCCATGCGCTTCCGCCATCAGCAGGCGTGGATGGCCGTCGCGCTGGTGATTGCGGCGTGCGGACTGTTTGCATCGACGACGGGCAAGGCGATACTGTTGCTCGTGGCAATCTGCTTCTCGGCGATCGGTTTCAAAGCGGCGTCGTCGCTGTTCTGGCCGATTCCGCAAGGCTATCTCGATGCCCGCGTCGCGGCGGGCGTCATCGCGCTGATCAATTCGGTCGGCAAATCTCGGCGGCTTCTTCGCGCCCGCGACTTTCGGCTATCTTCAGCAGCATATGGGCTCGGTGACGGGCGGACTGTATGTGCTGCGCTCGGCTGCCGCATCGCTGATCGCGGCGGCGGGCTTCCTCACGCGCAAGCGCCGCGGCGACGACACACCGGGCGGTCGTGAGCACCGCGCACTGACCACGACAGGATTCAGACGATGATTTTTTCAGTGTTTGTATCGAACGCGGCGGATGGCGAGATCGGCACTCACTTATTCTCTCGATGCGTCTACCGGCGAACTGCGCGACGGCGCGCTGCATACGCTCGAAGTGGTGAAAGTCGATCAAAACTTCGGGCCGCGCCATCTGCGTTTCTCGCCGGACGAAAGCACGCTGTACGTCGTAAGCGAATTCCGCGCGACGGTCGCCTCATTTTCGCGATGCTCACACCGGCAAGCTCAGCGGTGCGATGCGTATGTCGGACCAGCCAGAAGCGCTGTCGCATCTTCGGCATGGCCGCGTGCGCCCGAGCTTTGCGAGCGGCGGGCAAATCGACCCAAAAGTGCTCGCAACGCTCATCTGGGGCGCGGACATGCAACTCACGCCCGATAGCCGATTTGTCTACGTCTGCGAACGGACATCGAGCCGCCTGATCACGTATCGCGTCGATGACGACAGCGCGTTGCGCTACGCCGGTTTCATCGATACCGAAACACACAGCCGCGCGGCTTCAGGATCGATCCGACTGGCCGCTTCCTCGTTGCGTGCGGCGAGAAGTCCACGCACGTCTCTTCCTACGCGATCAATCGAACGACCGGCGCAACTCCCCGCTTGCGCGTTGCGAAGGCGGCAAGGGCGCGAACTGGATCGAAATCGTCTCGCGCGCTTAAATTTTCTTTACCGGACACACGCAAATGAATGCTCAACCGAACTCTAACCCGAAAGTCACCGAATTGCGCGTCGTGCCCGTCGCGGGCCGTGACAGCATGCTGATGAACCTCTCCGGCGCGCACGGCCCGTTCTTCACGCGCAACATCGTGATCCTGCAGGACAGCGCGGGGAACACGGGCGTCGGCGAAGTGCCGGGCGGCGAGAACATCCGCAAAACCATCGACGATGCGCACGCGTATGTTGTCGGCCAGTCGATCGGCAATCTGCAAGCGGTGCTGAACAAAGTGCGCACCGCATTCGCCGACCGCGATTCGGGCGGCCGCGGCCTGCAAACCTTCGACCTGCGTACGACCATCCACGCTGTCACCGGGCTCGAAGCCGCGCTGCTCGACCTGCTCGGCCAGCATCTCGGCGTGCCGGTCGCGGCGCTGCTCGGCGAAGGCCAGCAACGCGATGAAGTCGAAATGCTCGGCTACTTGTTCTATGTCGGCGATCGCAACAAAACGGATCTGCCGTATGCATCGGGCGCGGATGGCAAGGACGATTGGGAACGCGTGCGCACCGAAGTTGCGATGACGCCCGAAGCAGTCGTGCGACTCGCGGAAGCCGCGAAAGCACGTTACGGCTTCAACGCCTTCAAGCTGAAGGGCGGCGTGCTGGCTGGCGATGCGGAAATGGAAGCGACAACGGCGCTAGCAGAACGTTTCCCCGAAGCGCGCGTGACGCTGGACCCGAATGGCGCATGGTCACTGGCCGAGGCCATCCGTCTGTGCCGCGACAAGCACGACGTGCTGGCGTACGCGGAAGATCCGTGCGGCGCGGAAAATGGCTATTCGGGCCGCGAAGTGATGGCCGAATTCCGCCGCGCGACGGGCCTGCCGACCGCGACGAACATGATCGCAACCGACTGGCGTCAGATGGGCCACGCGATCCAGCTTCAGTCCGTCGATATCCCGCTGGCCGATCCGCATTTCTGGACGATGCAAGGCTCGGTGCGCGTCGCGCAGATGTGCAACGACTGGGGCCTGACATGGGGTTCGCATTCGAACAACCACTTCGATATCTCGCTGGCGATGTTCACGCATGTCGCGGCTGCCGCGCCGGGCAAGATCACGGCCATCGATACACACTGGATCTGGCAGGACGGCCAGTTCCTGACGAGCAATCCGCTGCAGATCGTCGACGGCAAGATGAAGGTGCCGGAAATGCCGGGACTGGGCGTCGAACTGGATATGGACGAGGTGGAGAAGGTGCATCAGCTTTATCTGCAACACGGGCTGGGCGCACGTGATGACGGTGTGGCGATGCAGTATCTGATTCCGAACTGGAAGTTCGATAACAAGAAGCCTTGCCTGGTGCGGTGATTTTTCCTGGCGGCGGTGATGGGCTCCGCTTTTGAGAACCATCACCGCCGCCTCTTACTGCGAGTAAGAGCCCGACGACAGTCCCAAGGCGCTTCCCCCTAGACCGGGCCAACACTTGTCGTGTCAAGCTCGCATAGTTCCAGTGAATCGAATTCGACTGCGATCGAAAATCCAGCAGTTGGGTGCATATAAACAATATGCTCGGCAGTCCTTTTGCCCTTGAGTCCGGCGGTGAGTGCGCTGGCGGTTTCCGTGAGCACGGCGGCGCTGGCGATTGCGATTTTCATCGCGGGATTCATGTCCGAGAGCTGGAGCCGGTATCGGCTGATGACGCTTTCGCTGCTCACGTCGTCCGTGTTGACGGTCGTGGCGCAGTATTGCCGAACTGGCACGCGTTGCTCGTAGTGCAGGCGCTCGCGGGCTTCGCGTTCGACGGCGTTCCCGCGGTTGCGATGCTTATCTCGCGGAAGAGGTGAGGTCGCGCCCGAAGGCTTAGGGCTGGCGATGGGTCTTTAGTCGGCGGCACCGCAATCGGCGGCATGGCCGGCGCGTGATCAGCGGTATCCTCGTGGATTTCTTCGGCTGGCGTGTGGCGATTGGCGGCATCGGCGTGCTCGGGCTGCTGGCGACGCTCGTGTTCCGCTCGCTGCTGCCACCGTCGCGGCGCTTCAAGCCGCGGCGCGGCGTCGGGCTTCATCATCGGCGGTTGCTGACGGGCATCTGACGCATCGCGGTCTGCCGTTTCTGTTCCTCATGGGCTTGGTGCTCATGCGCAGCTTCGTCACGCTTTATAATAAACTACGTCGGCTATCGGCTGATCGGCGCGCCGTTCGGGCTGAGCCAGACGGAGATCGGCGCGATCTTCAGGTGTATCTGACGGGCGTGGTCACTTCACCCTGGTCGGGCAAGATGGCCGATGCCTTTGGGCGCGGCCGTGTGCTCATCGCCAGTCTGTTGCTGATGCTGCTCGGCATCGCCGCTCACCGTGTCCAATTCGTTGCTGATGATCATCGCCGGTATCGCATGCCTGACGTTCGGTTTCTTTTCGGGACATGCGGTGGCGAACGGCTGGGTCGGACATCTGGCATTGCAGGCGAAAGGGCAGGCGGCGGCACTTTACCTTTTGGCCTATTGGTCAAGTCTGATTGGCTCGTATGGCGGGCATTTCTGGACCGGCTATGGGCTGGCCGGGCGTGACGGGTTTGATCGCCGTGTGCTGTTTGTCGGATGGCGAGCGCTGCTTATCTGAACCGACGTGAACGCGCCACAGCATGATTTACCGCGATTGCACAAATCAGCAAAAAGCACGCACGTCACGAAAGCCGAATGAAATCGGACGATACTAAGTTTTTTTCCGTGGTCGCTTAAAAATAAAAATCGCAAGGCCTTGAGTACAAAGGACTTTGTGCATTGCCATGCTTTCCCGACACCTGCAGATAGGCCTACGCGCGTTGCGCGGCTTATACTCGAATCGTCGATGCGACGTTTGTCGCTCGCCTAAAAAAGCAAGTAGAGGAAACGCAACATGACGACGTATTTCACGATCGGCGACTTTATCCTGATTATCGCGATGGCACTCGCTGGTGCGCTTTTTCTCGGGGCCATTCCGTGCGCGACGCACTTCAAGAACAACGTGCTGAGAGTTTTCGGCGCGCTGCTCGGCGTGCTTGTCGCGTTCCTGCTGGTCGAGGGGTTGCCAGCGTTGCTTTAGAAGGGGGCCTTGATCGCTAGGCCCCTTCCGGCAGGCGAAGTTAGAGATATTCGCCGAGGAAGGTCAGCGTGCGCCCGTGCGCGAGCAGCGCCGATGCTTTTACATTGAACGACGCGCACCCGCCGCCGCAGTTGAAGCCGTGGTCGGCTTGCGGGTACAAGTACACTTCCGACTCCTTGCGGCCCGCGAACTTTTGACGCACGGCATCGACGGCGTCCATGGGGATGTGCGCGTCGAATTCGCTATAGACTGCATCGGCGCATTGATCTGGCCGGCTTTGTCGAGCGCGTTCTGGATACCGCCGCCGTAGTACGCAACGTCCACAGTCCACATCGACTGAACCTTCCGCCGCGGCAAGATACGCCAGATGACCACCGAAGCAATAACCGATCGCCGCAACCTTGCCCGGCACTTCCGGCAGCGCACGCAATGCCTTCGCGGCGGCACCGACATCGGCGACCCCGCTTCTTCAACTTTCGTCTTTTGCAGCAACTCCGTCGCCTTTTCTCGATCCGCAACGCTGCGAATGTGCGAGTTCACGCCGAAGATTTCCTGCAGGATGATCACGGCCGGGCCGCTGCCGGTCTTCGGCAATGCGAGGTAGCCCTGGAAGCTGTCGCCGCCGGCGGGAATTTCGATCCAGCGGGAAGTCACGGAAACGGTCACGTCAATGCTACTTCGTCTTGAAGAATTGAGATAGGCGATTTACCAGCTTTCCCCTTTCAGTCGCCTGAGCGCTCATCGTCTTCATCTGAAGGGGATCCTGGCACGACGCTTGACGCGCACAGGTATTTTTAGAGCCGTTGGTCTACCATCCTCATATAAAGCCTTTCAAAAAACAGCCTAATAAAGATGCAGCGGAAGACTATCGGCAGCGTCTAGCCAAACTTGAATGCCGACTGAACGTTTGCCAGGCCATGCCTTGGAGACCCCCATGCCTAGAGCGTCTTCAGGGAAGTGCCACCACAAACGGCCGCATATCACAACTGGACGTTAATCGGTAGTCCATTGAATCAGTGAAATTACACTGATGATGGTGCATGGGCAAAATGAATCTGACTGAAGCCGAGCGCGGTTGATCCTGCTGCTCGACGAAAGGGCCTCGCGCGGGGCGATCATGAACGAATTGCGATGCGATTCGCGTTTCATTACCATATGGCAAACCCGTTTTGCCGGTGAGCGTCTGGCGGGCC